>NZ_JAEFCE010000050.1:0-37406 GCF_016406055.1 Vibrio sp. IB15 | reverse complement strand
ATAGTTCAAAAAAAATCCCCAAGCGTGGCTTAGGGATTTGTGTATAAGAGACAGGGAATATCCTGCCTTTTTTGTATGTTGAATATACCGTTTCTAGCTAAACTAGAGCGCTGTAGCGATCCAACCCTGCCTCTAGATCTGCAATCAAATCATCAACATCTTCTAAGCCGATATGTACGCGAATTAAAGTACCGTCGAAGCTTGGATTCGCTACTGTTCTTAGGCTGTTAAAGCTGCTCGGCTCGTTCGCTAGAATTAAGCTCTCAAATCCACCCCATGAGTAACCCATGCTGAAGTGTTTCATACCATCAAGCAGCGCTGTGGTTGCTTGTGTATTCGTATTCTTTAGCACAAACGAGAACAGGCCATTACCACCGGTGAAGTCTCGTTTAAAGAATTCATGACCTGGGCATGATTCAAGAGCTGGGTGACGAACGTGGTCTACTTCAGGTCGAGTTTCTAACCACTTCGCGACTTTTAAACTGCTTTCCGCATGTTGGCGTAGTCGCACATCTAAGGTACGAATGCCGCGCAGGCCAAGGTAAGCGTCATCTGGTGAAACACATTGGCCCATTAAGTAGCTTTGTTCTCTTAATTGATCCCAGCACTTCTCGTTGGCAACGGCAGTACCTAACATCACATCAGAGTGACCGACGATGTATTTAGTCGCCGCTTGAATTGAGATATCAACACCAAAATCAAATGGAGAGAAATTAACACCAGCAGCCCACGTGTTGTCTAACATCACGATGATGTCATGCTCGTGAGCAATACGCGCGAGTGTAGGGACATCCTGAACTTCCATGGTGATTGAACCCGGAGACTCGGTAAATAACACCTTGGTATTTGGCTTGATAAGCTCTTTGATGCCTTCGCCAATTGTTGGTTCGTAGTAGGTGGTTTCTACGCCCATCTTTTTCATGATGGTGTCACAGAAATCGCGAGTTGGCTCGTAGCAAGTGTCAACCATCAGAATATGGTCGCCTGTTTCTACAAAAGAAAGGATCGCATTAGAGATAGCTGCCGTTCCACAAGGGTAGAGTGCACAGCCTGCGCCGCCTTCCACTTCAACCATCGCATCTTGGAAGGCAAAATGAGTGTTAGTTCCACGACGTCCGTAAAAAAGGGTCTTGTTAGCGCGGTTAATCGTAGCTTTACGCTTCTCTTCTACTGAGTTAAATACGACAGTTGAAGCGCGTTGTACTGGTGGGTTAACAACACCATTGGTCCACTTCTTATCACGACCGGCTGTGATCAGTTTAGTGGTTTTGTTCTCGGACATGCTGTGAATTCCTTATCAATCGGTTATGTCCTATTTAAAACATGCCAAGAGTATTCAAAGCAAGAGCGGAGCGGGGTTTTTTACGCTTTTCTTACGATTTTTAATCTTTCACTCAGTAAAGAGCGAAAGATTAAAATGATCGATGGGGAAACGGCGAGCTATTACAGCTCACCGCTTAAATTACAGAAGAGGATTGAATAGATAGAACAGTCTTTCAAAGAAGCGGTTGCGTAAACTTCTTTGCTCCCATTGCTCTAACTCAACTGAGTGGGATGAATCGATGTAAGATTTCTGCAGTTCAGAGAGGTTCTGAGTGAAATGTACATCATCCACCGCGAGCGTCACTTCGAAGTTGAGCCATAAACTGCGCATGTCGATATTGACCGTTCCAATCAAGCAGAACTCTTCATCAATGACTACTGACTTGGTATGAAGAAGGCCACCATAGAATTCGTAGATTTTAACTCCGGCTTCGAGCAATTCGGTATAGAAAGCGCGAGAGGCCCATTTCACCATTAACGAATCATTGTTATGAGGAATGATGAGTTCGACTTTGACACCGCGTTGAGCCGTCATCTTAAGTGTTTCTAATAAGTCCGCACTCGGCACAAAATAAGGGGTCGTAATACGCACGGTATGGTTAGCCTGATTAATCGCAATAGTCAGAACCTGTAGGATCAAATATTCCGGCATACCTGGGCCCGACGGTACCACTTGTACGGGATGATGCGTCACCGCTTCTTCTACTGAACATTCAGGCAGTTCAGGTAGAATGCGGTCTCCGGTTTCTACTTCCCAGTCCCAACCATGGATTGCAGAGAGTACGTTAACGGTTGGGCCTGTCACACGGACCATGACATCGATCCACTGACCCACTCCTGAGCTTTGTTTGAAATGAGCAGGGTCGACCATGTTCATCGAGCCTGTGTAGGCAATAGTCTCATCTATCACGATGATCTTACGGTGTTGCCTTAGATCAAGGCGTCGCAAGAAAATACGCCAAGGGCTTACTTCCAGCGCTTGTACAACCTGCACACCGGCATCTTCCATCATTGGTAGCCAATGGCTTTTGAAAAAGCGTGGACTACCCGCTGAATCGAGCAAAACTTTAACATCTACGCCGCGTTTTGCTGCGCCAATCAGAGCAGAGGCAACCGAGTCTGTTAGGCCACCTGGGTGCCAAATATAGAAAACCATCTTAATACTGGTTTGGGCATTTTCTATATCTTCAATAATTGCGTGTAGGATCTCGTTTGTTGAAGATTGTAGAGATAGAGTGTTTCCACTGAGCGCAGGAATGCCCATTCGATTGTTACAAAGCTCGTCAATCTTATGGATAGGTGAGCCGACTTTCCCTGGTTGGTGAAGTTGGCAATCGTTCAATTGACGGAACCAATCACCAAAGGGAGTAAACATGCGATGTGCACGTTCAGCCCTTTTTCTACCGAGGTTCAGCTCGCCAAAAAGGAAGTAACAAGCCACACCTACAATTGGAATAATGTAGATAACCATTAGCCAAGCGAGAGAAACGCTGACAGAGCGTCGTTTTAGTACAACACGCAGTGTTACACCGGCTACAAGGACCCAGTACAAAGCGACAGAGGCTAAAGTTAAAAAATGGTAGAGCTTTTCCACATTGAATACTCGAAAAAAGAGACACTTAGATAGTAATGCTATTTTGTGGATATGGGAATTTAAGGAATCAACTATTTACAAATTAGAGCAAAAGCTGTAGACAGGTTATAGTTGTTAAGTTTTGGTTAACTTAAGACGAAAACGATTGTTTTGTATGAAAAGGCGGCATTTAACCATAAAAATTTACATTGGTAACGAAATATGTACGGTTCGGACTTCCAATTTTATTCTTAAACTGGTTTACTTGCTATACAAAGAGCGTCAATCAAATCTTCTAAGTGTGTAAAGTCGTTTTTACACCTTATCTTTTAAAGACGCCACCCAAAGCAAAACACAACATCACACAACACAAATTTTGGAGTAAACGTGGCTACTAGTAATACAACCACAACACCCCGTGATACCTGGGGTTCGAAGTTAGGATTCGTAATGGCTGCAGCAGGTTCTGCTGTTGGCTTAGGTAACATTTGGAAATTCCCATACACAGCAGGCGAGAGTGGCGGTGGTGCATTCGTTGCAATTTACCTGTTTTTCGTAATTTTCATCGGTTTCAGTGTAATGCTGACTGAATTTGCTATTGGCCGTCATACGCAAAAATCAGCAGTAGGTGCATTTAAATCAACTGACCGTCGTTGGACGTTCGCTGGTGTTATTGGCGTAGTAAGTGGTCTACTTATCATGGGTTTCTACCCTGTAGTAGGCGGCTGGTCTATCGCATACATCGGTAAGATTGCTGGTGGTCTTCTAGACGCACCTGAAGCAATCGGTGACAGCTTCGGTGGTTTCATCTCTAACCCAGTTCAACCACTAATGTGGATGGGTCTATACCTACTTCTTAACGTTGTTATCGTTATGAAAGGTATCTCGGGCGGTATCGAGAAAGCGGGTAAGGTTTTAATGCCACTGCTATTCCTGATCCTTATCGTGGTATCGATCAAAGGTCTGACTCTTCCAGGTTCTATGGCAGGTCTTGAGTTCCTATTCAGCCCTGACTTCTCTAAGGTAGACAGCAACGTAATTCTAGCTGCACTTGGCCAAGCATTCTTCTCACTATCTTTAGGTATGGGTTGTATGTTGACTTACGGTTCTTACCTTAAGAAGAAAGAAAACCTAGTTCAAACTACCGCTATGGTTACAGCAATGGATACAGGTGTTGCTATCCTAGCTGGTGTTGCAATGTTCCCAGCGATGTTCGCATTCGGTATGGAACCAGCAGCAGGTCCAGGTCTAGTATTCGTTGTTGTTCCTCAGCTATTTGCTGAAATGGGCGGCGTAATTGGTCTTCTATTCGCACTTATGTTCTTCATCGGTCTAAGTGTTGCAGCTCTAACATCTTCTGTTTCTCTACTAGAGGTTGTGGTTTCTTACCTAATCGACGAGAAAGGCATGAAGCGTGTAACAGCAGTACTGTCTGCAAGTGTGGTAATGGCTGCGCTATGTATCTTCGCTTCTCTATCTCTAGGTGGCGTTGGTCCAACACTATTCGACACGGGCGCATTTGATATCTTCGACCTACTGACAGATAAGATCTTCCTAGCTGTTGGCGGTATGTTGGTATGTATCTTCGCTGGTTGGAGACTAAACCGAGCAGACCTAGAGAAAGAAATCACTAACGACGGTGAAGTATCTTTCCCACTATTCGGTCTATGGTACACACTAGTTAAGTACATCATCCCAGTAGCTATCGCAATCGTTGCATTCATGGGTATCTCTTCTGGCTTCGACAGCGGTAAAGGTGCAATCATGCTACTAGGTATTGGTATTATTGCTGGCTCTGCGCTTATCTCTAAGAAGCTATAATCGCAAGCTAAGTAAATAACGAAAAAACGGGAGCAATGGCTCCCGTTTTTTTGTACCTGTAACTTAATAATCGATAAAAAATAATCGTTGGTATTCACTAAAGTTATCCGTCTGGTAGACGATATATTAAATGTTAAGGCTGTATAAGCTGTCGTTTATTTAGGTAGGTGTTGTGTGAAATTGTCAGTGAGAAAGAAACTGTATGCCGGTTTTGGTTCAATTTTGGCGGTGCTTGTTACCTTAGTTACCATCGTCTGGTTTGAAGTCATTGATGCCCATAAAAGCGCAGATGAAATTAGAATGGACGATGTTCCGGGGACTGTTACCTATCTTGTACTGATTGATGAAGCGGGTGATGTATACCGAGATGCGCTGGGTGCAATTACTCAGGTTGATAACGCTTTGAATGACTACCGCACTAATAAGAGCGAGCTCGCTCAGGCTATTGAACAGGCAAAACGTTTGGAAAGCAGAGGCTCTGAAGATCATCGCCGTATTCTGCGTATTGAAGAGTTAATGGGACGCTTCACCCAAGAGTTTGAATCTAAGCTTGTGCCTAAGATCAATGATCAGTCTGAGCTATTAGCCAACATTCAACAGCTGCGTTCTCTATACGAGACCAACTTGATACCCATTGAAAACTTACTGGATCAAGCATCTGCAAGTGAGCGAGCGGATACCGAGCAGTCGTTACTGATACTCACCGATACATTTACTACTATTGAACGCACTATTATGGTGTTGTCTGCGATTGCTATCGTCTTCGGTTGTGTGATCGCGTATATGTTGTCGAGTTCTATCACTAACCGTCTGACTCGTGTTGAACAAGTGGCACGCCGCGTGGCAAATGGTGATTTAACGGCAGGTGACATTACCGATGAATCTGGTGATGAACTTGCTGATCTTGCTGGCTCGATTAACCAGATGCAGAAGTCGTTAGTGGACTTACTCGGCTCTATTTCTTCTGTGACACACGAAGTTCAATCTGTTACGGGCGAACTATCTTCTATTAGCCAAGACATCGTCACGGGAGCTTCCGCTCAAGCTGACAAAGCGAACTTGATTGCAACGGCTGCTGAAGAGTTAAGCTTGACCATTTCAGAAGTGGCACAGCAGGGTACGTCTACTTATGAAGAAGCCCGCCGCTCTGAAACGTCTGCAGAAGATGGGCGTAATGTGATTGTCGAAATGGTGGCGAGTATTCAACAGGTGTCGACTCAAATGAGTGATATGTCACTGCAAATGAATACTTTGGGCTCTCATGGTGAGCAGATTGGTAGCGTTATCAAAGTTATCGAAGACATTGCTGAGCAAACGAACCTATTGGCTCTGAATGCGGCGATTGAGGCGGCACGTGCGGGTGAGTTTGGTCGTGGTTTTGCTGTGGTTGCCGATGAAGTGCGGGCGCTAGCTGAGAGAACAACCAAAGCGACACAAGAAGTGTCTGGCATTATCCAATCGATTCAGTCTGGTACTCAAGAAGCGGTGACTTATACCCAAGATAACTGCCGTTTGGTCGAGATTGGTGTTGAGCAAAGCTCTGGTGCGGTTTCTGCTTTAGAAGCGATTGTAAGCGGTGCGGGCAACGTGCAAAGTATGGTTAACTCAATTGCGACCGCAGCAGAAGAGCAGACCGCTGTGACCAAAGAAATTGCTGCAGACATTACGGCGATCAGCGATATCTCTGAGCAATCCTTGCAACTAGCAACACGCAGCTCAGAAAACACTTCAGGTTTGAACGGTAAGGTTGCGGAGCTAGAAGCTTTGGTTGGTAAGTTCAAGCTCGCTTAGTTTCTATTGATAGGGGTTAAAACCTACCCTTAAATGCAGACAGCGAGAAACAAGCCCAACGATTCAATGTTTATTGAGTGAGTTGAGCTTTTTCGTGGCTGGCATCTGGTTTCAGACAGGGTATACTCCACCTTCTATAACGGAGCTAGCCTTTACATGTTCGATATTCTTCTCAATCACTCTGATTTTTTACTCATCAATAAGCACCCTGGAGTCAGCGTCCACAAAGACGACGGCGATACCATGCTGCTTCAAGAAGTCGCTAAGGCAATCAATGAGCCTAAGCTGTATCTCGTTCATCGTCTCGATAAAATGACTTCAGGTATTCTGTTATTAGCCAAGAGTGCATCAGCAGCGAGTGAGCTTTCACAGCTATTTGCTGAGCGCGAAGTGGAGAAGTACTACTTGGCGATTGGTTCTAAGAAGCCGAAGAAAAAGCAGGGTTTGATTTCTGGGGATATGGAGCGTTCACGACGCTCTAGCTGGAAACTCTTAACAACCAAAGAAAACCCAGCGATAACTCAATTTCTATCAGCAGCGGCTGAACCTGGTGAGCGACTTCTTTTATGTAAACCCTTTACAGGGCGCACGCACCAGATCCGCGTGGCGATGAAGTCGATAGGCTCAGCCATCGTTGGTGACCCAATTTATAATCCATCGAGTGAGGCTGACAGAGGTTATCTGCACGCCTTCGCGATTCGATTTACCTATCAATCACAAGCCTACCAATTTGTCTGTGACCCAAGGAGCCTAGACTCTTTAGGCGAGAAGTGGCACCAAGAAACCGTATCTAACGGTTTGGACGGTTGGCTTGAACCTTGGTCATTAAGTTGGCCAAAGCTAAATACTAAGTGAGTGAAATAATGGAAGCATCTGCTTTACCGGTATTTTTTGAACATATCGAACAACAGCTAAACGAAGTACCTAACGAGCTACGTCGTATTTTTCATGGTCGTGGTAAGTTTTGGCCAGGCCTAGAACAGATCACATGTGATTGGGTCGATGGCCAATTATTGGTGAATGTGTTTAAAGAGGTTGATGACGCGTTTTTGTCATCGCTTAAAGATGGCTTGTTAGCGTTGACCAGCAAAGATATCTGGCAAACCAAGCAAGGCACAAGCATCGTGCTTCAACACCGTTATGCTGACGGCGCACCTTCGGAAGTATTATGGGGTGAGCTCAACGACTCCCCAGTAGTTGTTGAGCATGGTCTTAAGTATCAGTTAGACATTGGTCGCAACCAGAACTTTGGTCTGTTCCTAGACATGCGTAATGGCCGTCAATGGGTGCAAGACAATGCCAAGGGCAAGAACGTACTTAACTTGTTCGCATACACTTGTGGCTTCTCTGTGGCAGCTATTGCGGGTGGCGCTCGTCAATGCTTGAACGTTGATATGTCACGAGGCTCACTAAACAAAGGTCGTGATAACCACCGTTTGAATGAGCATGACATGCGTTCGGTGAATTTCCTTGGTTACGACATCTTTAAGTCGTGGGGAAAAATCAAGAAGGGTGGTCCTTATGAGTTGGTGATTATCGACCCACCTTCGTTCCAAAAAGGCAGCTTCGCCCTAACTAAAGACTACAAAAAGATCTTACGTCGTTTGCCGGAGCTTCTAACGGAAGGCGGTGAAGTGATCGCATGTGTTAACTCACCGGCAGTGTCACCTAACTTCCTTATCGAGACGATGGCAGAAGAAGCGCCAAACGTTGAGTTTATTGAACGCCTAGACAACCCACCTGAGTTTGTGGATGTTGACCTTGATTCAAGTCTGAAGGTACTGAGATTTAAGATTAGCGCTTCTACTGACGCTTAATTGATTCTAAACATCAGTTAGAAAAACGCCGCTCATATTGAGCGGCGTTTTTGCATCTTGTTTTTGTCGTTAGATTGCTAACTCTCTTGCTGAGTCTTAAGAGTTTGGAACCCAAAATAGATACGCATGAACGTAGTCAGCCAACACGCCGCCCCAAAGGCATAGGCAATAACCGCAAAGTGTTGTGGCCAAATACAAAAGGCAATGAAACAGGCGATAGTTTCTGTCCCTTCGGTTAGGCCAGACATGTAGTAGAGCGACTTGTGCTTATAAACGGGGTTTTCGATTCCTCGTTTGCCTGCCATGACTGCAAACGCCAGAAAGCTACTGCCTGTACCGATAAAAGAGAAGATTAAAAATGCACCAGCAATGGCGTTATGCTCAGGGTTCGCAATCACGAAGCCAAAAGGAATCAACGAATAGAAAAGGAAGTCTAGGCTGATATCTAGGAAGCCACCCGCATCACTGATACCTTGGATTCGGGCCAAGGCGCCATCAAGCCCATCACAAACTCTGTTGAAAATGATGAAACCTAACGCCCACTCATATTGCTCAAACGCCAACGCCGGAAACGCTAAACAGCCGACTAAAAAACCGAATAGGGTGGTTTGATTAGCGGTAATACCGGCTCGATTCAGTACTTTTGCAGACTGGTTGAATGGCCACTTGATGATCTTTATAGAGTACTTATCCAGCATGGTTGCTTCTCCATGGCCAAGAGAGTACCTGAGCCCCTTGAGGCACATCCGCTTCGTCGTGTGTCACCATCAGGGTTGGGATATTGGCTTTGGTTAATTGCTCAAACACCCAGTCTCGAAATTGTGCTCTGAGCTCTTGGTCTAACTTACTGAACGGTTCATCAAGTAGAGCCAATTTAGGCTTAGCCAACAACATACGAGTTAAACTGATTCTCGCTCGTTGACCACCAGAAATCTGATCAGGAAAAGACTCTGCTAAGTGGGTCAATTCAATGTCTTTTAACGCTGCCATGGCTTGCTGTTGGCGAGCAGAGCCTTTAACCGAATTAGGTAGTGAGAATGCCAAGTTTTCCCATACTTTTAAGTGAGGGAACAATAGATCATCTTGAAAAAGAATACCGACCTCACGTTGATGTGATGGGAGCTCATCCAGATGAATGTTATTCAAAACAACACTTCCAGAGTAGGAAAACTCTTCATTCAAGTGGCCTGCGATGGCGTCCAATAAGGTCGACTTTCCGCAGCCACTCGGGCCCATCAACGCCAGTATTTGGCCCGATTCTAATGTTACGTTTAGCGCTGAGAACAGCGAAGCCCCATCGGTTTTACTGATGGCGAGGTCGTTGAGGTACAGACTCATTACTTAAGAAACCTTTGAAAGTAAGACGGCGATATCTGAGTTGAAGTCGGCTGACTAATATCGCTAAAGAGAAAAAGAACAGAGGCAATAAGGCCTGCCAAATGGCATAAATTGCGGTCACTCTGCGGTCGAAGCCGCTCGTTAGGGCGACAGCTTCTGTAGTGATGGTGCTAATACGCCCTGCGCCTAACATCAATGTTGGTAAGTATTGAGCCAAACTCACGCTGATACCAACGGCCCACGCAAAGGCAATGGCAGGTAATAAAATAGGCAGTTTGATGGAGTACCAACTTTGAAATGGTGATTTACCCAAGCTGAGTGATGCTTTAATGAGTCCATCGTTGAAGCTTTTCCATGGTCCATCTAAAGATAAATAGACAAATGGAAAGGCGAAAAATACGTGTGCCCAAATCACCCAGAATTCATAGGCATTGCTTCCTACATAGAGCGTGGTGACTTGCATACCAAATAATACCGATAGTTGTGGTATCAACATTGGAATAGCGATGACGAAACCAGGCACTTGCCACTTGTATTTGACTCGGTATTCATGAGCAATCAGTGCAAGGACCAGCGCAACTGAAGCTGCGATCAGACCAATCCATAAGCTTTGAGCAACGGTACTCATGATGCCATCCCATTCAAATTCCCAAAAGCGCATGCTGTAGCGACTCGGAAGTAAGTCAGGGAAGCGCCAACGTTGAGCCACGCTCCAAATCATCATCAAAGGAATGATTGCGAGTGATAGTGTTGCCAAAGCTGTGAATACGGTTTTTCCTGGTAGTTTAATGCCTGTTCGCCCCGAATATTGCCAAGCTCTAAAGAACTTCAATACAGCCCATTCAATGAAGCGGGCTAAGGCGATGATCAAGGACGCTAAGCCAAACAGAACAATAGCGCCAGCCGCTGCTCTCGGCAGTAGGTTAAGATCGGGATCGTTAAACCATTGCCATACTAAAACGGCAAAAGTAGGCGGGTTAGTTGGGCCAATGATTAGCGCAATATCGACAACCGATACACTGTAAGCGAGCACCGCCAACATTGGGAAGCGAAGCTTGGTGAACCATTGTGGGAAAATGCACTTCCACCATATCTGTGAGCGACTATAACCCAATGAAGCACTCACCTTAGTAATACGCTCAACGTCAATTTGTTGAAGTATCGATATACTCATGAGCAATAAGAAAGGCACTTCTTTAAGTGCCATCATAATGATCAAGCCAAATGCATACGGATCTTTTACGAGTAACGCTAACTCGGAACTGGTCGCGGATTCACCAAGCAAATGATGCACAGCTCTCGCTCCGAGACCTGTCGGGCTAAATAGAAAAGCAAAGCCAATGGCGAAAGCCACATGGGGAATAGCCAGCATAGGTGAAAGGGTCAGTTCGATCTTTCTCCAAAATCGGTTTCCCCACGAAGCTTGGAGAATACAAAAGGTAAGAAAGCAGGCGATATAGCTGCTAACAATCGCAGAACCAAGACTCAAACCAATAGAGTGCCAAGCGCCTTCCCATTGGAATACTTGACTAAAACCGTTGAGAGAGGGCTCCATCAACCCTAGGGGCGGAATATAACTGAGTGACGAAGCCACTACTCCCGCTACCCCAGGAATTGTTGGGATAATGCATACCACTATAACGACAAAATATAGAGCACGTAGCATCGAGCTTAGTTACCGTATCGCTTTAGCCACTCTTTCTCGAGTGCGTTTTGCCAGCTTGGGTGTGGTTCATCAATCGATTTAAATTGCTGAGTATTCTTAGCGCTACCTGTTAGGTACTTGCTGCTCAATACTGAAGGGTCACCCCAAACATTGAGGTCACCTTTGCGCGATTGTGCTCCTGGGCTTAACAAGAAGTTGATGGTCACTTGTGCGCCTGCGGTAGCATTGGCATTCCAAGGGATCGCAAGGAAGTGAATATTAGATAGGGCACCGCTTTCTAATGCATAAGCTTTGGTTGTTTCTGTTAAACGACCACTTGATTGCGCTGAATACACAGAGTTTGGATTGAATGTAATCGCGAGGTCGAGTTGTCCGTCATCCAAAAGCTGAATACTTTCTGATGTGCCTGCCGGGAATTGTTTGCCACCACGCCATGCAACTTTGTGGAATTTATCTAAGTAAGCCCATAGTGGTGCAGTGATCGCTTGGAAGTTCTCTTCTGAAACAGGCTTAGCGAGTTCTGGGCTATTGTTGGTTAGCTCAATCAGTAAAGACTTAATAAAGCTAGTGCCATGAAATTCTGGTGGGCGAGGGTAGCTTAAACGGTTAGGGAATGCCTGAGCGTAGCTCAACATCTCTGAAAACGATTGTGGTGGGTTGTGCAGTGTTTCTTGGTCGTGAATAAACACCAATTGCCCAACGCCCCAAGGTGCTTCTAAACCTTCCGTTGGTTCAGAAAAGTCGACATCAATCGGTAAAGACTTATCGACGTACTTCCAGTTAGGGAGGGATTCTGTGAATGGGCCAAATAACAGTTTGTTGTCTTTCATCGAACGAAAGTTCTCACCGTTGATCCAAACGATATCGACACTGCCTTCGCTATTCTTACCTGCGGCTTTCTCCGCAAGTAGGCGAGTTGCTGTTTCAGCGATATCTGTGACTTTTACATGTTTTAACGTTACGCCATAGTCACTTTGTAACTTCTTGCCTGCCCATTGTAGGTAACGGTTGATCTCTTGGCTTCCGCCCCAAGCGTGAAAGTAGACAGTTTGTCCTTCTGCCTGCTGTTCTATTTGATTCCAGCTATCGGTGGATGTTGCTTCATCAGCATAAATACTTGCGCTGTAGGCAACGGTTGCCATGATTCCTAACGTACTTACTATCTTGTTCATAAACTTTTCCATTTGGTAGTGAACGGGCAAGAGCATTGTGTTTTCGAACTCCCTAACAGTTATTCTATCTGTTTCTCAAATAAATTCTAATTCAACAGTAAATTCAATCAATTACTTGAGAAGACGCCGGAAGTTCTCGGTTGAGTTTTGTTCAATGTGTAGTTATCTATGCAACTCAACAGACTTTGGGCTTTTGCCATCCTAACAACAGACCGTTAAAGCTGTGAATTAATTGCATCTAAATGAGGTTTTTTTATGATTTATCGGAGCTTGGCACGAAAAGTTGGTGTGAAGAGTCGTTTTGGGTAGATTGAACTTTGAAGCAGACAATAAAAAAGGAGCCATGAAGGCTCCTTTTCGGTATTTGATGTCGATGACAGATTAGTTTACCCAGTCACGAATTGTGTACGTTAGCGTGTGTACGTCGTTTTTAAGTACTAGCGTATCTTTTGTTAGGGTTACGTCGCTCCACTCACTTAGAGTAGCAGAAACTGATTGCTCGATGTCCATCGCTGAACCGTGACACATTTTCATTGTCATGCCCATTTGCTTAATGCGGAATTGACCGTCTTTCAGCTCGCCTTGGCCAAAGAAGTTGTTACAACCAGCTACGCCGTTTGCAGTCATCTTTTCACCGATTTCTAGGCGAGGTGTCGCTTGGTGTTCGCTTTTCTCAATGTCCTTGCCATCAATTTGCGCAAGTTCCCAATTATGGTGCTGTAGATCGGTTGGTGTTACTTGCATCGCGTTATCACCTGTTGTTGTGCATGCTGCTAGCATCATAGGTAAAGCGGCTACTGCTAGTAATTTTTTTGAACTAAACTTCATATTATAAGGCTCCAAAGGAAAAAACGAAGTTACCGAAAATCTGTAACTTGATGGGTTAAAAGTATAGTTTACAAAACACTATATGTGTCAGTATAAGGTCATAGTTTAGTATGGATTTCGTAGGCGTGGCGACAACTTAATCGCTTATTTTTGAGATAGTAAGCGTAATTTTGAATGTGTAAGGAGGCATGGTGGAGCAGTTAGAGTTTTTCCAAGTTCTAAGTCCTTGCGTTGGGGTTTGCTCAAGTGATGACAAAGGCTATTGCAATGGTTGTATGCGCAAAAGAGAAGAGCGCTTTAATTGGATGTCGATGACTCCCGCAGAGCAATTGCACGTGATAAAGCTGTGTCGTCAGCGCTATAGACGAAAAATAATGAAGCAAAAAAACTTGGTTGGTAAACAGGTCGACGAAGAGGGAAATACAAGTCCCCAAAGAGATCTTTTTGGCTAAAGAGGATGTATTAAGATTTTATTTAACTCCGAAGTAACTATTACTTTACATAATGGTTGGGGTGTAATATCAAGATAGGTACCTTTGTACCAGAGGAGTGGTGTCGGTATGAATAAAAAGAACGTAAAACTCAACAAGAAACCAGTTAAAGCTTTGGATAGAAAGCGATTAGGGGCTAAAGACGACCCCGAGGAAAGCGCGCGTGACTGGCATACCATGTCAGAAGAAGAGCGCATGGAGATATTGTCTCACCTTTCCGACATGCCTTTTCAATAACATCACTGATTAATTAGAGTCTTTCTTTAACAGAACTTTCTTGCACAAACATATGATTCGCTTTCGTCACACCACGATGATACGTGCAAAATGTATCATCGGCAGCGGTGGTCTTGCTGTGAATCTTGATGTTTGTGATGACCTAGACGGCCCCTGCATCGTAACAAGCCTGCTCAGCATTTTTGATGATATCAAGTAATTGATTGAGTTCGCCTTTCATGGTCGTTTCCATCGCACCGACTTGGAAGGGAACACCGGCTTCTTTTCACGACTTCAATTGCTTTATCGACCACTTCGAAGTTGTTGCCTTCTTTAACACGAGGGATCACTTGGAAGGCAACCATCACTTCTTTTTCTCTTTTTAACTCAGACACTTTCTGCTTACTCAATGATTGGAAGTTGTTGCAGATGATAGGTTAATGCGGAGATTAATTCTACAGCAGCAAAGCTGGTGGTTTATTTACTACCCCAATGATCGCTAATCCAGCCACCAATGTGCTCATCAAAATGGTTTCCACTGAATCTTTGGTTGCGTTCAACTGAAGTATCACAGTCATCTTTGTTGTCGATTAGAGTTTGAATGTAGTTGGCCATCGGGTCATTAGAACGTTGACGATCTCGGCGAGTTGCCACTTCCTTAATCAGTTGTAATCGATATGTAGAGCTAGCACGTTTCATTTCAATGACCTCCTGGTTTTAGACACTAATAGAAAAATCTAGTTGCCAGATATAGGGGCGTCAACGTGTTCAGAAAGTATTTTTTTTGAGCGACCAAGAATCAATATCTTGCCTTCGTAATTCATAAAAATGTCATCTAACGAGCAGCATTATTGTCATATTTAGGTCTAGGAAGCGGCTATCTGAAGCGCAAAAAAGCCCAGAAAATTCTGGGCTGAATTTAATTGAAATGACAGCCTCTAAGTTTGAGCACTGAGGTTGACTCGTTGCTATCGCTCTACTTTGATCTCGTTGGCTTGGTGCTGTTGGGTTTTGAGCTGTGGGATCTAGAGCTATTCGATTTGCTCTTAAACTGTTTTACGCTCTTCTTTTTCGCTGTTCTACGGTTTGCCATTTTGTCTTTTGGTGGGCGCTTACGAGTCGTTGTTTCTGATGCTGGTTTGTCGGTGACTGGGAAGCCTTCCAATGACTGCAGCGGCAGTGCTTTATTGGTTAAAGTGCGAATGGCAGTCAGGTAGTCAGTTTCACTGTGGCTAACCAACGAGATTGCACAACCAGTACTTCCTGCTCTCGCCGTTCTTCCAACGCGGTGTACATAAGTCGCTGCATGAGGCGGTAACTCAAAGTTAATGACAATAGGTAGCTGATTAATATGGATGCCACGAGCCATAACATCGGTCGCGATAAGCACACGGGTATCACTATTTTTGAAGCTGTCTAACGCCTGCGCGCGCTCTTCTTGGCTCTTGTTACCATGTAATGCACTCACGCTGATTTTGGCTTTGTTTAACCGTTTGGTTAATGCGTCTGCATTGTCTTTCGCGCCCATAAACACCAATACTTGTGGCCATGGGTTGTGATTGAGCAGGGCAATCAATGCTTGAGCTTTACTGCCTTTGTTTACCAGATACAGTGTCTCTTCAATGGTTTCTACAACGCTGTTTTCTTTATGAGTGGTGATTTTCTCTGGGTTTGATAAAAGCGTTTCAGCTTGGTTCACCAACGCAGGTGGAAGCGTTGCGGAGAATAACAGTGATTGGCGCTTAACTGGCAGAGCTGCGGTGATCGCTTGAATATCTGGCCAAAAGCCCATGTCGATCAATCGATCGGCTTCATCAAGAACTAATGATGTGCATTGAGCTACCTCTAATTCACCACTTTTGATGAGTGCAAGCAGGCGCCCTGGAGTAGCGATAGCGAGCTGAGGTGCGCTTGACAGTTGCTGCTGTTGCTCATCTGCATTGGCACCGCCCGTGAGCGTTACCGTTTTGATACGTAAGGCGCTTGCGATCGGTTGTAAAGACTCAGTCACTTGAGATGCTAGCTCGCGTGTTGGAACGATGACAAGCGCTTGCAGATTATTCGAATCTTGGTCGATGTTATTGAGCAAAGGTAACCCAAATGCCAATGTTTTCCCGCTACCTGTTTGAGCCAATGCAAGCACATCTCTCCCTGAAACAATCGTAGGAATGACCGCTTGTTGGATCTCAGTCGGCTTATTGAATTGAGACGGGAGAGCAGCAACGGTTTTTGTGTTGAGGGTTAGGTTAGCAAATGACATAAATGAACCAAGTATCAAAAGGGAGGTGGAGTCTAACAGGGCTAGAAATGTTAGAGAATCAGTTTTGTTTGCTTCACGATAAACGTAATTATTATATGCGCTAACTTAGCACGCTAGCCATACTAGTTAATTAAGCGTTAAGCATATTGTAATGGTATCAATTGGACGTACAATGTCTGCCCTAAAAACCTTCACTGTATGAGAACAAAATGAGTTGGGATAGTATCTGGCTGTTCATTGTTATTGTCTTTTTTATTGCCATTATTCCAGGACCGAATGCATTGCTTGTGTTAAGCACAGCGTTGACTCAAAGGAAGTTGTTCGCATTTGTGAATGTGTTGGGCGTGTCATGTGGTTTCTTTTTCCACGCTTTTATCTCTGCAAATGGTATCAGCCTGCTATTGTCGAAAACGCCAATGGCATTTGAGGGCCTGAAGTGGGCGGGTGTGTTGTATCTTCTCTGGTTAGGTTACAACCATTTTCGGGCGGCACTGCGTGCTCAAGAGGGAGTGCTTTCTGTCGTGAGTGCATCCGGGAGCAAACTCTATAGCCAGTTTTTTAAAGGGCTACTTACGAATCTGCTTAACCCGAAAATCGTCCTGTTTTATCTATCGATCTTCCCTCAATTTGTGACTACAGATGCAATTGTCTCCGACAGCCTGATTCTTGGCGGGATTCAGGCAATGGTCGTTTCAATGTGGTTCTTGGTTGTGATTTTAATGGCAGATACCTTCAAACGCTTGTTGGTTCAAAAGCGCACCTCGCAGACGATGAATATTGTATGTGGCGTGCTATTTGTTGGGTTCAGTATACAACTGGCTTTATTTCAGCTTTAGGTTTGATGAGCTCTTATGAGGTATTGAGGCTGAGATGATACGACTCATATCTCACTTTTTAGTGAATCATATGGAATCCTTGTCTCTCTATACAAATGCCTAAAGCAATAACACATAATGTCGATATAATAGTCAGTTATTAGTTTGGTGAATATCTAAGTTGAATTGCAAACTGTGGCGGAAGGCTGTTCGATAGTCACAAATAGTTACGAATCGTCAGAATGGACGGCCAGTTTACTACTGCCAATAAACAGAGACAGGGAGTCACAAATGAGTGAAAAGTCATTCATTCAGAAGCGCAAATATTACCGTTTGAAGTACCCACACAAGGCACGTCCGGTGATGCGAATTAAGGATGAGCTTTTTCACGTCAGTGAGGTTTCTGAAAAGGGTGTTCGCCTTATGATGCGTAATATCATCCCGGTATATCGTGGCTTCTCTATGGCAGGTACTTTGAGGCTGCACGGAAACAACAGTGTCGCTATTAGTGGTGCCGTGTTACGCCAAGAAGGCGATGAAGTGATTGTTCAGTTATCACAAGGCCCAAGTTTTAAGGATATGGTGTCTGAGCAAAGGCACATTCGAAAGAAGTACCCAGTCTTTTTTGCAAGCCTGAGAGTCGCATAACGGCGTCTAAAGCTAGGTGGTTCAATTAATCGTTAATCATAAGCAAACATTAAAAAGCCCAGCACTTTAGCAAGTGCTGGGCTTTGTTCTATCTATAGTCCTGGTTTTTGATAGCCAAGACACTTGTTGCTTTATAGCTCGTCTACTGTCGCCCAAACCGCCGCTAGCATGTCGTGACCAAACGCAACACTACGCTCTGGCGACCAACCGTAAAGTTCGTCAGCGTGGCTGATATGATCTTTAAATGGCATCTCCACTGTGTATGCCAAACACTTAAACTGCTCACCGATCCAGTTGGTACCAACCGTCATGTTTGCTTTGCCTGGCTCGTCTTTATCGTAGCCAAACTCGTCTTGGAACTCTGGCGTAATCGTGAGTAGTGCTTGCTTGAAGTGGTTCTCTAGCTTCGCGATGCGCTCATTGTAAGAAGGTGTACCTTCGCTACCTGCCACAAAGTTATATGGAATCGCTTCATCGCCATGAATGTCTAAACACATATCAACGCCAGTTTCTAACATGCGTTCACGCACAAGGAATACTTCAGGGCTGCGTTCCATAGACGGTGATTGCCATTCGCGGTTCAGGTTCACGCCAATTGCGTTGGTACGTAGGTGACCACGGATACTGCCATCTGGGTTCATGTTCGGAACAACGCGGAATACTACGCTGTCGAGAAGAGAACGACCTACTGTGTCTGTTTCGTCAAGTAGGCGCTGAAGCAGGCCTTCAATCAACCATTCAGCCATTGTCTCGCCAGGATGTTGACGACCAATAACCCAAATATTTTTCTTCTCTTCACTTGGTTCACCAATGGTTAGCAAAGTGATGTCGTTGTTGTCTAGCGTGTGGCCTAGTGTTTCAAGCTTACACGCAGGGTGAGTTTGTGCACTGTGCAGAAGATCTTGGTGACGATCGTATGAGTATGGCGCAAAGTACGCGAAGTACATTGAGTCGTGCTCAGGAATGATGTTAAAGCTCAGCGTCTCACCATCGAACTGAGATGGGATACGGAACCACTCTTCGCGGTCATACGATGCAACTACATCGTAATCCTTCCAGCCCTCAGGGTAAGCAGACGTTGCCAATTGACCGATTTCAAAATGGTGCGCTTGTTGCGCTTCACTTTCTAAACGGAAATGGAACCACTGAGAGATTTCAGTTTGGTTGTCTGCAGGGATAGTCAGTTGAATGTTTTGTGGTGAATCTGCTGAAACGACGTGAATGTTGCCGCTTTCGAAATTGCTGAAAATTTTCATTGTAATTTTTATCTCGTAGTTGAGTTGTAGTAAGACTAGCACACTTTTTTTCGAGCAAACTACTAACTAAATCGTAATGAGATGTTATTTCAACTATCTATATCCGAGCTCTCTTTTTTAACGGCACTTTATGCTTATCGACGCTGGCAAGTTGTGCAGCCTCGGCAAGCCGAACGCGTATAACGATCTAACTTACTGCGTTGCACCTTGCAGTAGGCATTTTTCAGGGCTCTTCTTCCAGAAAACCAATCGTCAGGTTTCGACAGGATCAGATAGCCATTAAAGCGTTTCACAAGCTCGACTCTATTTTGGTCGATGAACTTACTATCAAACCCAATTTCAAAGTAATCGAGCGCTTGTTCAATAGAGGTAAAGCTCGCCATTTTTTGCTGGAATTCTGTTTGGCTCATGGAAAGTTAGTTTTTGAATTGGTGAGCATTAATTGTATCGAATTTATGGCCCGACTTTATTGATCTTACTTGTGGCGTACTTGGATTTAAATTATGTTTTTTGTATGTAGTGATCTTTTTAAATCTACAAGTCTTATAAAGTTCTGTTGCAATTGAGACAGGAAAAGCCCATGAACCGTATCAACCCCAAGAAACTATTTCGTAGTAAGTGGACGGCCGTTAGCCCGGTGAAAAAGGAAAAGCACTTCATGGTTACGGAGGTAGAATTTGACGAAGGAGAAGTGGTGCGCTGTTTGATCGAAGCGGTGATGACGAAACGGGAAGAAGCGATAAATTGGCGCGACCTCACCGACAATCAAGCGTGGCTCCCTGGTTGGAAGTAGCAAGGAACCCAGCTTCGATTGAACTGCACAGCTGGAAGCTGCGACGATATATATTAGTGGTTACTTGAAGCTCGCTGTTGCCAGTATTTGAGCCCTTCAAGCACGCCTGCTGCATGGGTCGCCTTACTGGTATACACGTTATCTCTGCCCGATAGGTGAGCTACTTCAGGGTAGTGGTTCGCCACTAATATGGAGTTCACCCCTTCGATCGTGAGCATTGATGTATCGTTCGCTGAGTCACCGGCAACACACACCTGTTCGATACTCAAGTCATGCTGCTTCAGGAGGTGATGGATTGCAGTTGCTTTGTTGACGCCTTTTGGCGTGATATCCAGATACCATTCGTGTGAATAGGTGAGGTGGACATCTAAGCCATGTGATTCTAATTGTGATTCAATTAATGCATGCTGAGGTTCAGACAGCTTACCTTCAAAGGTCATCTTATGGGGACCTTGGTGGCTTTCCAAGCGTTCACCCATAAAGCTGAGTGGTGCTAACGCCGATTCTACCTTTGACTTATTCCATGATGCCTTGAGTTTCTCATGCCAGATATGGTCAGGCTTTTGGATATGGTTGTGGTGAATTCTTGTGCCAACATCACTGATGATGCTGTGTGGTTCTGGGTAGTTATCTGATGCCAAGCCAACTCGTATAGAAGGGAGAGTCCTACCTGTCGCGATGATAAAGCGGATATCGGGTTGCTCGGTGAGGTAATCGAAAAGTTGATTAACCCCGTGAGAGGGACCGCCATCGAGTGTACCGTCAAAGTCACAAACCAACATTTTTATCATTCGAATTCCTTGTCACTCTTATTAATTGTGATGGAAACACTCTCCATCATTTATACAAAGAATGGCTCAGCAATAACAACATCTCAAGTTGTCTTTGGGGATCGATAAGTGAGATTCGATAGTTTGTAGCAGGTATCACACTTGCTGCTATGTCATCGAAACTAAAGATAAATCTATTAATTATTAGGAGCGGATTATGATTGCATTTAGTTGAAATTATGACGGAATGGGGTTGTGTTGTTATACAAAAAAGCCAGCAACCTGGTAGTGTGCTGGCTTTAGTTTTTGCTACTGTTTGAGCCACTCGTTTCTAGCGTTCGCCTTGAACTTCAAAGTCATCACTGACAAGACGAGCTTTACCATCTTCTTGTACTGCCCAGTGTTCATGATGAACTACACCAAATGCTTTATTCATCGTCCAGCTTGCCGTAAGAACGTAGCCGCCTTCTGGGTGTTCTTCCCATTTAACATCTGTGTAATCAACATCTTTGAAACCTTGGTCCATGATCCCTTGCCAGAATGCTTGAATTGCTTCACGACCTTCAAAAGTGCCAAATGGGCGCGCTTCCATTACACAGTTTTCTACATACTGATCTGCACAACCTTTCGCATCTTGGTTGTTGAATGCTTTTTGCCATGCGTTAATGCCTTGCTTACACGCTTCTAATACTTGATTGTTTGACATTGTTTTCTCCATAACAGTCTTATTCTAAACACTGTGTTTTTGATTGGGTTATCTCGATAAGTTGAAAGTAGTTTAGTCTTGGTAATTAATTTGAAAAACAGAGATAATAGAAAATACTGTTTGTAAAAAGAGAACAATAAGATGAGTAAACTAAAGCAGATGTCGATTTTCGCTCATATTGTAGAGCAAGGCTCTGTATCGGCCGCGGCTGAAAAACTAGAGTTGTCTAAATCTGTTGTCAGTCAGCATCTAAAAATATTGGAGCAAGAGCTAGGCGCTTCCCTTCTTAAACGAACAACGCGAAGACAAACCTTAACCAGTATGGGAGAACGTTTTTATCTAAGTTGTAAGGATATTAATGTGATCGCCGAATCGGCGTGGGATATGGCGAAATCGGAATTGGAAGAGCCACAAGGGCGGATTCGTATCACGGCTCCGAATGCGTTGATGGATTTGCTGGTGTTGCCTGTTATTGCAGACCTAATGAAACAGTATCCAAAATTAAAGCCGGAGTTGATTAGTGATGATCAACACTTAGATTTCATGGAGCACGATATTGATCTTGCGGTACGAGTTGGTAGCTCACGTGACAGTAATCTAAAACAGAAACGTTTAGGTAAGTTTAAAGATGTATTGTGTGGTGTCACAAGCATGCGTGAACGCGAGCTTGAATCGATTCCATACATTGCAAATTCATGGCAGGGAAAGCAGGTGACTCACCATTTTAGTTCTCAAACCGAAGAGAACTTTGTCTATCAACAACAAGCTAGTTGTGTGACTAATTCGTTTCACAGTTGTCTTGCACTTATTAAATCGGGTGTTGGTATTGGTGCAATCCCAGACTTCTGCATTCCTCAGTTATCTGGTCAGGTTGTTGATATGCTGCCTAGCTTTGAATTACCGACCAACATGGTTTATGCATTGACCCCATTTACTTCAAACACGCCGATTGCCATCCAATTGTGTGTCCAAGCATTAGAAGAAAAGCTCAAACAAAACTTGACTTGATATGAGGAAACTTTGTTGGAGCATGCTCTAGCTTGATTGCTGTAATTCTTTTGATGGAGGTAAACCTACTAGGTAGTGGTATCTCCATCATAAAGGCATACAGAATGCTGGTCACTCTTGCTTCAGAGCAATATTTTTTTAAGGTTTGTGGTTGGATACTGAAATTGACTCGACATTAGAAGATGCATCGAATCTAACATTGACCAAAACGGTTTCGCGTTCAAAGGTCACATCATCAAAATCTGTCGCTGCGATTTTAAATCCATTTTTAGCAAATAAGCTTGTGACGACCGTGCGTTGTTTCTGTTCCATAGCGTGTGTTAGTAGCTCGTCCATAATTTTCTCCATTGCTGAACACTGTACATAATGTAAAGGTAAAGACTCTTTGTTATGAGATCAATTGCTTAAATAATAGTTTTAATTTATGGATTCTGTTTAATTATTTTCAATATTTAATTCACTGATGATCTTCTTGTATTAACAATGTGTAGCTTATGGTTTAGATAAATTGATGTGAAATTGGTCAAGTTTTTTGGAGCACCGCTGTTTCCTGCAGAAAATTGATTGAAATAAATAGTAACAAAGTAGTGTGTGCTGTTGCGTACTGCCCTCAATTTAATCGTTCTATCTTGGGTTGGTATTTAAGCAGAGGTATTCGGTTTGGATGTATTGGAACTCATAATTGTTCATGGATATACATTTTCTAATGTTATAAATGTTATTAAATTCATATCCTTGCTTTTTATATTCTCTTGATTTATAAAATAAGCATTCACCGATAACTTCATGATTACATTAGTTTTTACTAACCTTTAATAACATGGAGAAAGGCGATGAATAAGAACCAAACACGCAATAGGTTAGCGAATTTATTGAGGCTGCGTAGACCATACAAGGCATCTGATTTTCTAGTGAGCTCTGATGAACTTCGAGTCAAGAAGGATGTTTACAGCTTACGTAAAATCAAACAGCTGGAAATCCGACAGCTGGGTATCAAAGAAAACGCAATAAACGTTGTTTCATTGACCTTGATGCTATCTGCAGCAACTTGGGCGTTCGTACCTCAGTTTGGATTACCTATGCTCGCTCTGACCTTTATTTTGGCTTTTCTTTCGTGGCGAAAATACGAGCTTCGTGCAGAGTTTAAAGGGTCAGACGAAACTGGTGATCACTGGGTATCTGTAGCTCGAGGCTGTACTCGTGAAGAGTTTAAGATCTTAAAGAGTGTCGAAGTGAATTTGCGAGAACAAGTTGTAAGCTAAGTGCGACCTCGCAGTTAGCATGGTTCACCCCTAAACAAGGCTCGTCATCATTGGCGAGCTTTTTACTTTTGGAAAGGTAATACTTATTAAAAACGATATGTAGCAAATGCCTGTAGCCTTGGGTGTCATCTTTCTTGGTTTTAGTCTTGGTACTAATGCCGACACTATTGAGTTCCCTGCTTGTGTTGAAGGTAAAGTGTTGAATACCGAGGTTCACCTTTACATTGACGAGTCTATGTTGTTGGAATACTCGAAGGCGTTTATCGCTAGTAAAGTTGCCACATGGGAAAGTTACTCCAACCTAGTTTTGAAAAACTCATGTATTCCTATTAGGAGAAAGGTAGCCCAAATTACTTATACATCTGCTATTGATAGCCTTTGGTTTCAAAATGTGAGTGCGGCAGAGAGGCTACTCAAATTATCGATGGAAGATCCAATTGAAGAAATCACAGAGGACGGTCGTCCTGTTTTTACAGGTGTTGTGTTTTCAAATTATCATTCTGCTTTCGAGTCTCGATATTGCGGTGTCGCGTCTCAGGCCTCTCGTTTTTTCTCTTTGGCTATAAATCACCCAGACTCGACAATGGAACATGAAATTGGTCATATGAGCGGCGCCAACCATGACTATAAAACGGTGCTAAAAGATTACGCGACTATCGAACATTTTATCGCTGACAGGTACCCCAAAGCGCCCGCATATTCATTCGGTGCTACATGTGCAGAGAGAGGCACTGTGATGTCTTATGAGCGTGATATTATTCCTGCCTACTCTAGTCCTGAAATTAGAGTTAACGGACAGCAATGTGGAGATAACGCGCATCACAATAATGCGAGAGTGCTTAGAGAGTTCGCAAATACTCATTTAAAGCTAATAGACTCCAACAAAAATTAGTCGAGCTAATACCGAGAATCGTTAAACAGTACGATGGCGTTTGAAAACAGGACAAGGAAAGCGAATGGACATAACGATAAGACCAGCAATGCCTAGCGAATTAGCTGCCATTTATGCTTTGGTTATCTCAAACGATGAGTGGACTAAGTTTAATGGCCCTTATTTTTCGTATTCTCATCCTTCATTAGAAAGCTTTGAAGCGCATTCGTTTAAACGGCTGCTCGAGGGCGATGACCTACAGCTAGTGGTTGTCGACGGTGTACCTGTTGGAACCGTGAGTTGCTACTGGGAATGCGAAGAGACACGTTGGCTCGAAGCTGGCGTGGTCATTTATAACTCTGATTATTGGGGGAAGGGGCTCGCAGCATTAGCACTTCCGCTCTGGATTACTTACCTCTTCGAAAACAAACAGATTGAGCGTGTGGGGCTAACTACTTGGTCAGGTAACCCGCGCATGATGTCTCTCGCTTTGAAGCTAGGTTTCCAGCAAGAGGCGAGGCTGAGAAAGGTGCGATATTACCAAGGCGAGTATTATGACTCGTTGAAATATGGAGTGCTGCGTAGCGAGTGGCTGGAGAGAGGATAACGACAAATATCTGTTTTTTGTTTGATGATTCCTTATCGATTCAGTGGTAACAGCCTGATCTAAAAAGTGAGAGTGAGCGTACTTCTACTCAAATTTTAAAGGATGAGTAGACAATGAAATTATCTAAAGAGAGTGAATCAAGAATTATTGAAATGGCGTGGGAAGACCGAACGCCATTTGAGGCAATAGAACACCAATTTGGTTTAAATGAATCACAGGTGATTCGTTTTATGCGTAGCCATATGAAGCCAGGTAGCTTCAAGTTGTGGCGTGCTCGCGTCGCAGGTCGTGCGACAAAACATGTAAAACTTCGTAGCTCTGAAGTGTCGAGAGGTTATTGTCCAACACAATATAAGCGGCAGTAGGTTTTCTACCAACCATTTACCTCTTTCTATCAGTGGCTATCGATCTAAATAGGGAGATTGAGATTGAATAGTTTGATTGGATTAGCGATAGGCTTTTTGTTTGTGATGCCTATCGCCACCTTAGTGCATGAATTGGGTCATGCAATCCCTCAGCTTATTGCGGGTCACAAAGTCGAGGTGGCCCTCGGGAATAGCGAAAAGGCCAAGGTTGTTCAAATTGGCAATCTCACACTGTCAATTTCAAGCTTTTCAATGAATGTTGGCTTTGCCTCAATAACTAAACAGGGCAGTAAATCGTTACAAGCATGGTCTCTAGTTATGGGGCCGCTTACCTCATTACTCCTGTGTCTATCGTTGTATTTTATTAATAGCAATCAACTCCCTTACATCGCTTCTTACGTCATTAATTTTGGTGTCTATTTTTCATTGGCTCAGTTTGTGATGACAGCATTGCCTATCTATTACCCTAGTGCGTTTGGTGCCTATGAAGGGATGCCTAGTGATGGTAGGCAACTACTGGAACTTTATGGCTTAGCAAAGTGTCGAGAGTAGTGGTCGTTAATAGATTGGTTGAATCTTATTGCTTGGCATTTTTTGGATTCAAATGTGGACTCTAATACTGAGTTGAAAGACACTTATCACACCACGTTCGAGCGCACTAATTTTGTGAATCAAGCGACGCAAAACCGTTAGTGCGTGCGATATCATTACTTAAGCTTGAGTGAATTGAGTAGAGGAAAATGGAATATTTATTGGTTCTTCTTCACGTTGCGCTGATTTGGATGCTGGCGGTCGCAACTCCCGGCGCGAATGTGCTGTTGACGATTAACACAGCGCTGCACTACAACCGCAAGCTAGCAAAATATTCTGCTTTTGGTGTCAGTACATCCATATTGCTATGGTCACTGTTTGGATGCACCGGCTTGGTTATTTTGCTCTCCCATTTCCCGGCATTGTTTAGCGTTATGAAGATCGTTGGTGGCAGTTATTTGTTGTACTTGGGTATGCGCCAGATCCTTTCAACACGAAAAGCCAAACAACCAGATGAAGGCCTGAATACTAGCGAAGCGATGCTGCCTTCAAGTAGAAAAGTCTTTATGTCTGCGTTTATCACTAGCATCTTAAACCCTAAAACGGGTTTCTTTGTCGTGAGTTTGTTTAGTGTGTCTATGCCTGAAAATATTACCATCCCGATGGTCATCGCCATTATGCTGACTATGTCTGGTATCACCTTATGCTGGCATATGTTTTTGGCGACAGCCTTTTCACATCGAGCAGCGAAAAGTGTTTATGCACGTATCTCAAGTATCATGGATTATGTAACCGGCGGCTTGTTTACGCTGTTTGGTATTAAAGTCATGGCGTCTTAATGGGTGTTATCTGCTCATATCAATACTGTATCAAAGTGTTTTTCATAGGTTTTAGAGTTCATGATTGAATGTAAGAAGTTTATTTTTGATGTCGATGCAACACTGGTTGATACCCAAGTGGTTATCGACAATATTTGGAAAAAATGGTGCAAGACTGTTGGTGTTCGTTTTGAAACCATGAGTGAGTATATCCACGGGCGAAAAATCGAAGAGACACTGAGCTGTATTGGCATGGAATTCTCTAATGTCACTGAGGTCAATAAAGTCAAAACTATTGCGATCCAAGAGATGAAGCGCGCCAAGGCTATACCAAATTCTCATGATTTTTTATCAAAATTAGGCCCGGATTGCTGGTCAATCGCAACGAGTGGACCTAGAGCGGTCGCAACAACAAGCTTGGAAGCCTCCGGTTTTACGTTGCCAAAGGTCATGATTTGTGCCGAAGATGTGGTACGAGGTAAGCCAGCACCGGATCCTTTCCTTAAAGCCGCAGAAGCTTTGGGCGCAAAACCAGAAGATTGCGTTGCAGTTGAAGATTCACCATCTGGCGTACTATCGGCCAAGAAGGCAGGATGTTTCACGATCGCTCTATTAACCAGCCATACCAGAGAAGAATTAAAATCAGCAGATTTGATCGTAAATGGTTTTGATGAGCTCAAACTTACCTGCAGTCCGATTGGAACCTATCAGGTTCATCGTGCTTATTAGAAACATCCTTTAATTTTATCGTAAGAGGAATAGATAACAATGAAACTAGTGTCGCCCTCCAAAGAATTTGAGTCCGCTTTTAAGGTGTATTACCAAGACTTGTTGGAGCACGACATCGATAACTCTGATTATTACAAAGACGGTGTTCTTGATTTTTCTCGTTATATTGAATGCTTAAATGATGAGGCTAGAGGCGTTAACTTACCCGACGGTTATGTGCCATGTAATCATTATTGGTTGGTAAATGATGAAGGAGAGATACTTGGCGCCATTCGTGTTCGTCATCGTATCGATAATGAGTTTTTGTCACTTGAAGCGGGGCACATTGGCTACGATATTGCTCCCTCAAAGAGAGGTTCTGGTTACGGCAAGGCAATGCTCAAATTCGCTATTCCAAAAGCGAGCTCTCTGGGTATTAAACAAGCTTTGATTACCGCAGACGAAGACAATATAGCTTCACGAAAAGTCATTGAGGCAAATGGTGGTAAGTTCGAAAAAATAGTTTTTGGTAAAGTCTTTCCTGGCCCAGTAGCTCGTTATTGGCTTGACTGCCAGTAACGCCATACAGTTTAGGCGACAGATAAAAAGGAATTTTGATGTTCAAACTAGAAACTGACCGATTAGTTCTTCGAGATATGACGCTTGAAGATCAAAGCGCGTTTGTGGCTATGTCACAGGACGCCAAATATCAGCGCTTCTATAATGAGATTGATTGTGAGCCTAGTAAGTACCATCAACTTACTCAATTGTTTGTTGAACAGGCTGAGGAAGATCCTCGTCAGTCCTATCAATTAGCTGTGGAAAGTAAAGAGTCAGGGAAGTTTATCGGAACCGTGTGTTTGCGCCTTGAAGATAACCAGCAAGCTTCAATGGGTTGCGCTTTTGCGAGAGAGATTCAGGGGAAAGGGCTAGCCATAGAAGCGGCCAATGCTCTGGCTGGTTTTGGGTTTTCAGAGTTAGGTGTTCATCGAATTTATGCGGAAACCATTGGTGAGAATCTAGCGGCGATAAGATTGTGTAAGTCACTCGGGATGAGACAAGAAGCTTGCTTTAAAGAGCACCGATTTTTCAAAAATAAGTGGTGGGATACCGTTGTATTAGCGATGCTTCGCTCAGAGTGGGAAGGTGAGAGTAATGGAAAGTGAACGACTTAAATTAACACCTCCTTCATTAATCCATACTGATGAAATGTTTAACGTTGTTCAAGAATGTATGGCTGAGTTGTCCGAATTCCTGCCTTGGGTTTCTGAATCCTTAACTCGGCAACAACTTGAACTCAATACTCAAGAGGCTGCCAGTAATTTCTCTAATTTTGTGGGGGATTTTTGGTTCAGTATTATTGAAAAGAATACTGAGGCGTTCATCGGCGCCATTGGTTTTATTGTTCGAGACGACTCTATACCTTGTTTTGAAATCGGTTATTGGTTACGAACTTCGAAAACGGGATTTGGTTATGTGAGCGAGGCGATTCAACTCGTTGAAGAGTTTGCCTTTCTTGATAAAGGGGCAAAGCGGGTTGAAATAAAAATGGCAGCAACGAATGTGAAAAGTCAGGCAGTGGCGCAGCGATGTGGCTACCAGCAAGAAGCACGTTTAGCTAATGCTAGGCGTTTACCTTCTGGAGAGTTAGACAGCACGCTGGTTTTCGCCAAAAGGTGCTTGTCTTAATTTTTAGGGTGTCTGAATCTTGATGCTTGGCATTCTCTAAGTTTATTTGTGTGCACCAACGCGTTGAGCATTAAACTAGAGCTTAGCTGTCTGGTTCGTCATCTACTGTGACATCGCCATTCATCGAGTTGTAGTAAATAGATATCCCCGGTACGACTCGATAATGATAACGGCATTGGTCGGTGTGGATGTACTCAGCGATATAGTCAGTATTAGTCGGTGAGTTGAAACTAGAAACGCTCGGTGGATCAATCAGGAGAGCTCCCCATACCGAAATACAGTCTTCCGGATTATCCAGCCTTGGAAAATCTTCTGCGTAAGGCCATTGCTGTACTGGGTATCCCCATTCATTGAAGTCAAGCTGGCCGGTGACAGAATCATCATATATAGGAATATTCGTAGATGGACCGCCACCGTTTAAGGTCAAATTTTTTGAGTAGGCAAGATCGACACCTGCTTTGAAAGCAGCGCCAGTACCTTTCACGGCTGCAATATGCGAATCTGTACTCACATCCAGGAATCTGGGCGCTGCCGTAACGGCGATTATTCCAAGAATCACAATAACGACAACAATCTCAATAATTGTAAAACCGTTCTTTTTCATTATGCACCTCTTTTGAAGACGGCAAGTATGCACCATAAGTAACTATTGCCAAAGGAAATTTCTATATTGCAGAGGTGATTTTATTAACCAATAATGAATGTTGTGATTTACATGGCTTTATTTTATAAAACTCAATCTAGAAATATCTTAAGAGCCGGATATCTCACTTCAATATTGAATTTAGATAGACAAGGAGTTTGTTTTCGTGAGTATGGTCGAAACGGCAAAGCAGCATCTTTCAGAAGTGGGTTATCCGAAAGTGGATATCAAAACAGCTCAGGTTCGTTCCATTTCTGCTCAGATTTTTAAGACTCTTGAAGACAAAGATATTTCTAGTGTGTTGTCTCTGTGTACTCAATTATTGGAGCAAAGAGACTGGGCGCTAGGAGTTATCGCGTACGATTGGGCTTTTAGAGTAAGAAAACAATATTCAAGAGACACGTTCCCTGTTTTTGAAAGTTGGTTAACAGAGTTCGTCACAGACTGGAACGATTGTGACGACTTTTGTACTCATGCTTTTGGGGAGTTGCTGTCTCAGTACAATGATTTGTTCGATCTCACAACCAAATGGGTTGAGCATTCGAATTTTGCTGTTCGTAGAGCCGCTGCGGTCATCTTAATTTATCCTATCAATAAGAATCGATACGCTGCGTTGGATCCGTTTCGCGTAGCGGATCTATTGCTCGAAGATAAGCATGACTTAGTACAGAAAGGCTATGGTTGGATGCTTAAAGTACTCAGTCAAAAAGAGCCTCAACAGGTTATTGGTTATCTGAATACCAAGTATGCCGCAATACCAAGAGTGGCTTTTCGTTACGCGATTGAAAAATTGGACAATGAGATTAAGCGAGAGTTAATGTCGCTTTGATAAGCGGTGTTTGAAGTCGAATTATAAGTACAGCCCCTAACGTATACCGCATTTAGCTATGTAGCGATTTTTGTAGCATTTTTTGTTTTTTTGGAGAAGTTTGAAATGAGTGTCACTATCAGTTTGGCCCAAATTCCTGTCGTCAGAGGCAACTGGAGAGAAAACCTTAAGCAACATCTAAAAATGATAGAGCAATCGTCAAAGTACAATGCGGATGTGGTTGTTTTCCCCGAGCTATCACTAACCGGCTATGAGCTTGATTTAGCGGAAGAACTTGCATTGTCTCTTGAGCCATCAAACTTTGAAGAACTCTCCCTAGCTTCGGTTCAAAGTGAGATGATTATTGTGGCTGGTTGTCCCCTGCGAGTTCCAGGCTTATCCCATCCCACCATAGGCGCCGTTATTTGTTTTCCCGACGGTAGAGTCGAGTTCTACTCTAAACAGCACCTGCATGATGGAGAGGGCAACTACTGCTCCGCTGGCGATGTTGATTATACATTTGATGTGAATGGGCATAAAATCGCGCTAGCAATATGTGCTGACTTCATAGAGGCGGATCACTCCCAACGAGCTAAACATCTAGATGCTGATATCTATTTAGCGAGCGCTTTAATCTCTGAGAATGGCTTTGATCCGGATTCTAAAATCTTATCTGGAATTGCGTCGGAACACGGTATACCAGTATTACTGAGCAACCATATCTCTGTGACGGGAGGTTGGGAAACGTGTGGCAAGAGCTCGGTTTGGAGTTCGCAAGGAGAGCTCGTGATCAGTGCAAACTCAAAAGAGAATGGTATTGTTCTATGTACTATCTCGGGCTGTGAAACAGATCCTAATATAGCTGGAAAGTGGCATGCTGAATCAAACTAGAGGTCTCGACAAAGACGGGTTCATCGAAAACCTATACTCTCCTAAGAATATCGCTCCCGAATTCCAAGAGGTTGTGAGTGCCGTTATTGATTCGTTGTTAAGTGGCCTTCCGAATCAAATTGATGGTATCTACCTATACGGAAGTGTGCCGAGAGGAACGGCGGTTGTTGGTCACTCGGATTTGGATGTTTCTATCGTACTCAATACACCTATTGGTCAAAAAGAGAAGCGACTATTTCAGCACCTTTCTGACTGCATTCCCAAAGCATATCCCCAAGTCAGTAAGCTTGATATCGCCCCGGGCTCACTTTCAGAAGTTCTGCAGCCACAAGAAAAATTCCATTGGCAGTTTTGGCTCAAGCACTGTTGCTGTTGTATTTGGGGTAATGATTTATCTATTGATTTTCAACGTTACAAACCTAGTCGTGAAATAGCCCAAGCGCTTAATGGTGACTTGTCTACTTTTCTGGATCAAATGGGCCTAGCCTTTAAAACAATGACCGATGCGGATGTCGCTAAGCTGATTGGCAAAAAGTTAGTGCGGGCGGCGTACTACTTTGTCGCTGAGAAAGACGGAAGTTGGCACACCAACCTGATCCAGTGTACTGCAGTAGCCAAGCGTTATTATCCAGAGCAAAGTGACGATATTGAATTAGCCCATCAATACGCTCTCGGGCAATTAACCTCAAAAGTTAAAGCTCTAGAGTTGTATGAAAGACTAAGCAAGAACTTGTCGTGAGCGTTAGTGAGCCTGAAAATCGGTGGGGTAAATTATCGACATATGCATACCGATTCGCATTTGTTTTATAAATCATAGCTAGTTGAATGTATTAAAAGCTGATGTGTTGTAGGGTCTGTGCTTTATTGCCAATAGAGACCAAGGAACAAAAATGTATGCCAATAAGTATTCTAATTTCTGGAGACGCTTCTTTGCTATCTGGATAGATTCAATCGTATTTTTACCTTTGGAGTGGATAGACAACTACGTACTTTCTGGCGTGATTAGCTCGGGTGGTGTTTTTGCTTGGGGAGTGGTGAATTCACTAATTGGTGTCACTTACTACGTTGGCATGCATGCTAAATTTGGGCAAACAATCGGTAAGATGGTTACTCGAGTGAAAGTAGTGGATGTATCTGAAAGTCGAAACTTAACCCTCAAACAGTCTTGTATGAGAGATATTGTCCCAATCATGCTTATCCCCTTTAGTCTCTATCCTTACGCGCAACTGTCTTTCTACGGCGAGACTTGGGAAAGTTTAGAGCAAGGCCGAGCCTTTATTTTGGTTGGGTACGCAATGATCGGTTGGGTTCTTTTAGAGTTCATCTCCATGCTATTTAATCATAAACGCAGAGCGATTCATGATCTCATTGCAGGCTCTGTTGTCGTAAAGAAAGTCTAATTATCTAAACTTCGGCCTAAGGAAAAATCGATGGATGTCCATGAGTGTGTCTCTTTTATCCTGCTCAATGAATCACAAGTATTGTTAGAAAAGCGCAGCGATTCTAAGGACACTGACCCCGGGTTAATAACAATACCTGGTGGACATATAGAGCAGGGTGAAAATCAAATTCAAGCATTGTTTCGAGAGCTTAACGAAGAGCTAAACGTTATTCCAACTGAATACACATTCTTATGTTCGCTCTATCACCCAACAAAAGAGTTACAGCTTATTCATTACTTTGTGGTAACCCAATGGCAAGGTGAAATCACAGCACAAGAAGCAGACAGCATCGCGTGGTATCCACTGAATTCTGCGCCTGTCGATATCAGTGCTGATGGTGTCGCTTTGAAAGAAGTAGGGCGTGTGGGACATTACCTGTGACTATTCAGCTACACCAAAAATGTTCCGTGTTTTATAGAGTTGATGAGCAATGAAGAAAATACATCACTACCTATGATTTACTCGTTTCCATACAAAAAACATCACTTGGTTTTCCAGGATATAGCAAAAATAAAACTCTAAAAAAGATAGCTTGGAAAAATAGCATTATAGAGACACCGAGAGACGAGAAAATAAAAGAATAGTCGAACAGATATGAGGAGTAGAAAGCAACCAACGCGTTACCTGATGCGATTACAATGTTCTGTGCTGCTGCGGTCCTACCTGCTATCTCATCGAGCGTGTTTTTTTGTAAGTACGTAGATAAGCCAACAGCTGATAAAGTGGTAGAGATACCGAATGTGAACAGTAAAATTGGTACCCAGTAAAGACTATCGAATAGACCAAAAGACATGAAGGTGGCTATGGCTAGTATTTGATTGAATAATAGTAGGTTATCTGATGATGTATTAGATAAGCTGTTATTTGTCTTTTTTATGAGCATACCTGAAATAATGGCACCAGCAGCATAACTTACACTGAGAATAGATAGCCATATATCACTATTGGAGAACTTTTCTACAACTACAGGTGCAAGGTGAACATAGAAGCCGCCCAAGCAAAATGCTATTGAAAAGCTGCTCAATAATCTGACACTGAAATGCTTTTCTAGTTTTAAAAATTGCCCAAACTCTCTCCAGTTAATTCTGTTTCCATCACCTCTCGCATTTGTAGAGCAATTATAATGTGAGGACGTACAGAATTTTATTGACATAAACAAACACGAAATGTAGATAATTGCCATTGCTAGGAATATGTAGTTTACCGAGTAAAAAGAGAGCATTGCGCCTGTAAGAGTTAGACCGAATATTTGGCCTAGTTGTGATGCTGAGGTTACTCTTCCATTTAGTACTTTAAGCTCTTCTTTTTTTGCTACGGTTCTAATAAGAACAAACAAGCTGGTCCTATAAAATGGCCTGAAGATATAGACAATTACTGCGGCGATAAACAAACTATGGGACAAAAAGTAGTCATACACAGTAAACAAGGAGATAAAAACAATAGAACTGATCGCATTTGTGAATATTAGAATTCTAAGAGGAGAGTATTTATCCGCAATGGAACCTGCATACATTTGAATGAGTGTAACAATGACAAACTCCCCTCCATATGCTGAAGCAAATGCCCATAAACTATTGGTTTCATCAAAAAGTAACTTGCCTAGAAGTAACGTAAATATAGCGCTACTCATCTTTGTAAAAAACTCGATGTATACTGGGATGTTGATCATTTTCACACTTACGTTGCCACGCCTTAAAGTCACCTGCTGCTCAATCGGTGTTGTTTTTAACAAGAAGACTTAGCAGTCTTAACTATCGCTATATTTTATAAAACTACCCTGAAGCGTGCATACTGTCTCATATTTGTGAGTGTGTTTTTGTGATGACGGTTCCTTTTCGGAAGCTTGAAGTAGATCGTAGGAAATTTTCAACCAACTGTTTGACATGGTGTTGATTAGGTATTCAATTTTGGGGCTTTATAGGACGCCTTGTCGAATAATGGTGGCTGCGAGTCGTTCAGCAATCGTGTTAGGTAAACTGCTTGGGAGGAACGTAGATTATTAGTGAACTTTGCTATCTGGATAGATTCAATCGTATTTTTGCCTTTGGAGTGGATAGACGACTACGTACTTTCTGGCGTGATAAGTTCAGGTTGTGTTTTTACTTGGGGAGTGGTGAATTCACTAATTGGCATCACTTACTACGTAGGCATGCAAGCTAAATTTGGGCAAACAATCGGTAAAATGGTCACCCGAGTGAAAGTAGTGGATGTATCTGAAAGCCGAAACCTAACCCTCAAACAGTCTTGTATGAGAGATATTGTCCCAATCATGCTTATACCCTTTAGTCTCTATGCTTACGCGCAACTGTCTTTCTACGGCCAGACTTGGGAAAGTTTAGAGCAAGGCAGAGCCTTTATTTTTGTTGGTTATGCAATGATTGGTTGGGTTCTTTTAGAGTTCACCTCCATGCTATTTAATCACAAACGCAGAGCGATTCATGATTTCATTGCAGGCTCTGTTGTCGTAAAGAAAGCCTAATTATCTAAACTTCGGCCTAAGGAAAAATCGATGGATGTCCATGAGTGTGTCTCTTTTATCTTGCTCAATGAATCACAAGTATTGTTAGAAAAGCGCAGCGATTCTAAGGACACTGACCCCGGCTTAATTACAATACCTGGCGGACATATAGAGCAGGGTGAAAATCAAATTCAGACACTGTTTAGAGAGCTTAACGAAGAGCTAAACGTTACTCCAATTGAATACACATTCTTATGTTCACTCTACCACCCAACAAAAGAGTTACAGCTGATTCATTATTTTGTGGTAACCCAATGGGAAGGTGAAATCACAGCACAAGAAGCAGACAGCATCGCGTGGTACCCACTGAATTCGGCGCCTGTAGGTATAAGTGCTGATGGTGTTGCTTTGAAAGAAGTCGTGCGAGTGGGGATGTTTCTCAAAAATATAGATACTTGCCTGTTTCCAATTTAGTTTAATCGCTAAAGGCGAGGCTACCTCGGGCTTTATCTTATATTTACCTTTTCATCAGCTATTGACCTAAGACAATTCGGGATTACTTCTGTATATGGTGTTGTTATGTTATAACGTTCGTTTCTTTCCGGTTTTTAGGTCAAAGCTATGTCGTCAATTCCAGTCACTATTTTGCATGGGTTTCTCGGATCAGGGAAAACCACGTTTTTACGCAATATTCTCCAACAAACCGAGTATTCCGGTGATGAACTGTCCGTTATTGTAAATGATATGAGTGAGCTGGATATCGATGGCGTGCTTATCTTAAATACAGATGCGGTGAGTGAAGATCAGGGCAACTTTGTCACGATCAGTGGCGATAGTATCAGTAGCCCGAGTGGTGTACAGAAACTTGATAAAGCGCTTAAAAAACTCTGTGCAGAAAACGCACCAGAATGGATTGTGATTGAAACGTCGGGTAGTAGCCATCCTTTACCTTTGGTCGAGTATTTCAAAAACAGCGTACAATTTGCACTCAAAGACGTGATTACTTTAGTCGATGCGACTTGGCTGCGAGATGATTTTCAACAAGGAGCTACGTTAATCCCTAAGTGGCAGGAGAATGTTCAGCGAGGTATTAGGGGGGTAGAAAACTTGTTGGTTGAGCAGATCATGTTTTCAAACCGTGTCATGCTAACTAAAACAGATAAGGTGGATGACAATACTGTTCGCAACATTGCGCAGGCGATTCATCCTCTCAATGTGTACACCGAGATAATTAAAACGTCTTGGGGAAATTTGGATGTTCGCATGTTGAAAGGTAAGCAAGATTATAACTTCGTACTAGTTGAACAGTTAATCACAGAACTTCGAGAGGCTGTGAATGAACCGCTGAATTTATCCGATAAAGACGAACAAAGTCTTGTTGCAAAAGTGCTCAAAGATGATCGCCCATTTCATCCAGCTCGTTTATGGAATACCTGCCAACAGTATTTAACAAAAGGTGTATTTCGTAGTAAAGGGTTCTTTTGGTTCCCAACTCGAGACGATGTCTCACTGCTTTGGAGCCAAGCGAACGGTAATGTAGGCCTTGAAATCACGGGCTTTTGGCGCGCTTCGGTAATCGAAGATGAATCGCAAAACTATACAGAGGAGCATCGTCAAATCTTACAAGATAAGATAGACAGTGTTGAAAGCCGCTTTGGTGATCGTCGTTGTCGTCTAACGGTGATTGGGCAAGAAGATGAAGTCGATGCCTTTATCGATGCACTGGAAAGCTGCTTTTTGACTGATGCGGAATTGGAGCAGTGGCAGCAAGGGGAGACGTTTGAAGATCCTTGGCCAAAGAAAATTGCTAAGCTAAACCAGAAGAGAACACTTTGAGTACACTAGTGTATAACACGTCGTTGCGTTGTTACATTTCGGCTTGCTCCAATAAAGGTATCACTGAGTGACCCCATAAAATGTGAAAGCCTCCTAAGTAACGGGAGGCTTTTTGATTTAAGCTATTTACGACCCTGTAAATAATTCTGTGTAACTGTCGGGGTTACATATATTCAGTGAGTCGG
>NZ_JAEFCE010000004.1:0-147039 GCF_016406055.1 Vibrio sp. IB15 | reverse complement strand
TGGACATAAAAAGACCCCCAATAATTGGTGTCCAACTATTGGGGGTCAGTTCATTGTCGGGCTTTTTATTGTTTAGCAGAGCTGTGTCTTAAGATGCAGTTGCTTGTATTTTTTCTAGTTCCGCAATCGTTGTTTGCGATACGAGTTGGCCATCCATGTAGTAAGTCACATTTTGGCCTTCTTTGATACCAGTGAGTGTTGCGGTTTCACCACTGTTATAAACGATATCCATTTGGATAGTGTTTTCATCGATCTTAATCATTTCACCGGTTTCAATAGTACGGTTGTTAGATATTGGACCTACAGGCGCTTCTTTTAGGCTTGGGTCCAGGTCATCGTTCACTTTGAAGTGAGTGTCTGTTTTTGTATCAAATACGTGTGGTGCGCCACTGATAGGTTTTTTGCCTGTCCAGAATTCAAGTGAGTTGAATACCACGTAGTCTGCTGCGGTTGTAATACCGTACACAGGCGCTAATAAGAAGTTTACACCTGCACGAGCATAGCGGTTATCGACAACTTCAACGTTAAATTTCATCACTTTCCCTGTTACGGCGTTACTGCCGATACAACCAGTTAGCGCAGAAGCCAAAACCGTTAGGCCTACAATTTTAAGTGCAATCTATTTCATTTTAGTACCTGTATAAGTTAGAAGTCTGTTTCGTTGGAACAGGTGTAGTATGGTTTTTATTTGAACGATAGTTTTACCATTTAACGCCATCGCTGATAGAAAGTGCTTATAAACTATGCATATAAAAACGAGTTAAAAATCTAGGCATACAAAAAAGCGCGACCTAGGAGGCCGCGCTTTTTATTGGTGAGGGGTCGTAATGAAAGTAATGACTTAACCATTTAGCTTGGTTAGTAATTACGACTGTGCAAAATAGCTATTTTGCACAGTCGCTATCTTATTATGCAGCTACTTCATTACATAGTTATATGCTTTGGTGACTAACCAACGAGCGCCTCGAAACAAAAGGGAAGTAACTTTAAAAATAAATTTGGCTATCGAGACTGCCGCTTCGCCAGCTATGCTCATGCATTTATGCAGGTCGGATTCTTTGAATTCTGAATAGGTCATGTGTTATCTCACTTCTTGCCGTTATCTTTCATATATAAGTAAATGACTCCTGTCTGGTTGAATACCCTGTGCGCGTAATGTACGAATATTCATCAACTCATTCTTACCATTTGATGCCATTTGGTTTGAAAAACAGCCGAAAGAGAAAGGATTGGGAGAATTGCGGTGTTAACGTTTGAACTAGCCGAAAAATAGCGACTAATAATGTTATGATCTTGAGCCTGCACCGAAGTTATACAGAAAAGGAAAGAGAATGACCCACCTTACAGAACAGCAAGAAGCTGCAATGGCGACGTTTAAGGAAAACTTACACCTTCCAAATGGTGGTTTTCACAAACTGATCATCGAGCTAAGTAAGGAGTTTCACCTACCTTTTCAAAAAGTACGCACTGTTTTAAAAAACGCTCAGAAAGACATTGAACGCCAAATCCGTGAAGACTTTTCAAGTGTTGATGAGGGCGTGATTAGCCAAGCTAATTGGTTGAATATCATTCGCTTAAAGTTGGTTGAGTTAGCTGAAGACAATCAAAGCGTGATGGACAAGCTGAAGATAAATCCAAAATATCAAAAGGTATTGGCAGCGACTAATGCCTCAATCTCAAGTGAAGACGAACGCGATGAGTTGATTGAAGAGTTGATTCAGGCTTATGAGAAAGAGGTATTCAAACCTTTATTGGCTATGCTGCACACCACAAAGCTGTACTGGAAGTTAATGCTGGTGGATGAAACATGTAAGATGACTGAGGAAAATCGCGATAAGTTCAGCGATTACCCTCAACATATGCAAGCTGCAGAACATCTATATACGCTTGATCAAAAGTTAAGGTCTATGCCGTTAACGCAATGATAATGTGTCATTGGTGATTCAAGGTTCAATCTTAATTGATTTCAAGAAGAGCTAATTGAAATAGAAACTGGCTTTCATCAGAAGTGATCATTCAAGATGACGCTTTCAAATCTCTACGCTTTTCAGACAAGCGTCAATTCAATGAAAACACGATAACCTAGCTAGCGTAAGCCGCGAGTGAAATGCAAAAAGGGCTAGGTTTCTATTCTGTTCCAGTTCTACTCTATTTTATTCTGCTAGAGCGAGTTGAGGGTGACATCTGTGGGACTAACGGTGTTTCTTTCTGTTGCCTTAGGGGAAAAGCTATAGGAGTGTGAAATGTCCTAGGGTGTTTCCGTTGCGCGAAACGATAGTTCCGGTGCTGTCTCTTTCGTTAAATTCAAAGTCTATGAGATAACTGTTGTGTTGTAGCTTTGGCAATATGTGGCGGTGAAGTATATCGCTATTGAGCTGTCGAATCTCGGCGACCCATGAAAGTTGTTCTTTGTGTAAGTCTATTTTGATCTTGAGCATTTACTACCTTTTAGTTTGTTGACTGATTTCTCGCGTGAGAGTTGGTACCAATGGATTTGTCTTGTTGTTCTTCGTGACATAACTTTGCCTTGTGTTTATTACATTTGTATTTAAGTGAACGATCTAATCTGAGTTCGCACATAAGAAAGCGAATAACGATAGATCGGTAGTTAGGATCTAATTTAAAAGCTATTGAATGACTATCTAGGTGAAAGCTGACGCAGAGATGGTGTAACGAGGTATCGAGAACTGTCTTTGTGGAACTTGGACTTACTTTAGCATTAACAGCTCTATAGATTAGAGCCAGATGGCGAACTATACGCCTAGTTTTTTAAATTACAACCCCATTTTTTATGAAATCTAAAAATAATCTTGATTGAAATATCATCGTTATTTAGCCGCAAAGGGAGGGGGCCCTGGGAGGTTACTCTTTTTAGTGTGGTGTCACTGGTCATGTTTTCTGAACAAAAGTTCTCTTCTTGTGCTTTCGGTGTTTTTATACAGTAGATGTCAACTAAGTAGCTGTTGTATAGAAGTTTTACATTGTAAATTTCAAGGCGCTTATGCTGCTAGTCCTTTGGTATATAGCTTATTTAAATCTCCGTTCTTCCAATTCTTGCTTTATTTTTCTTAAATGAGATCTATCAAGCTTTCGAACGCAGCGTCGATATGCGTGTTTTGGATAGCGATCTAGCAAAACATGAATAATCACTTTAACGTTTCTGAATAAGAAAGTTGTTGTGCAACTAAATTACTGCAAATATAATTGATAATAATTCTCACTTGCGTTACAAGTTTGTTGTCAAATCAATGACAAACTTTAAATTATCGTTATTTAGCAGTTGTGTACGCCCCTTACTCACCTATGAGTATTCTGATTTTCATTGTCATGAGTGGTGGTTTGTCTCAATGGCAAAGGAAGAAACATGAAGAAAACAATCAAATCAGTTCGCCAGTTAGTGAGCGGGCTTGCTATCGTTCTTGCATCATCGCTGATGACCGCTCATGCGGAAACCGTTACGATTGAACACGTAAAGGGCACTGCGCAGTTTACTGAAGTACCACAACGAGTTGTTGTTCTTGGTTTTGGTAGCTTGGATGTACTTGATAAAATTGGTGTAAAGCCAGTTGGTGCACCTCACAGCCTAATGCCTGACTACCTTGAGTCATACAAAGAAACAACGAAAAACACTGGCTCGTTAAGCGAACCTGATTTCGAAGCTATCTACATGTTGAAGCCAGACGTAATCATTGCGGAAAACCGCATGCTTAAGGTTTACGACAAGTTAACTCAAATTGCACCAACGATCATGTTCTCTATTGAAGGTGATAAGTACTGGGCCGATGCACAGCAAAACTGGCGTTCACTGGGTGAGTTATTTGGCAAGCAGGCTGAAGTTGAAGCGATCATCAAAGAGACTCAAGGTTCAATCACTGCGGTAAATGACAAAGTAACCTCGGGTGAAACGACAGCGATGATGCTAATGAACAACGGTAACAATATTGCGATGTTCAACAAAGGCAGCCGCTTCTCAATTATCTTTGACGATTTCGGTTACGTTGAGTCAAAGAGTGCGACAGTCGCACCAATCAAAGGCACGCACGGTAACCTTATCTCTTTTGAGTACATTGCGGATGCAAAACCTGAAGTGCTTTACATCCTAGATCGTGAAAAAGCGATTGGTCGCTCTGAAGGTCGTGCACCTCAACTGTTTGATAACCCATTGGTAGCTGCGACTCCGGCTGCACAACAAGGCAACATCGTTTACCTTGATTCGAGTGCATGGTACCTAGCAGGTGGTGGTGTAACGGCAATCCACAGAATGTTGGGTGACATTGAACGTACCATTCAACAGTAATTTTTATTGAGTTTTTCGAGCTTATAAGAAACGTTCTTATAAGCCCTTTTTCACTTTTTATACGGGCTACCCGAGACCTACCTTTAGTATTATTTCTATGTTGAAACCCATTGCAGCTGCTGTATTTCTTGTCGTGTTATGCGTTGCGTCATTGATGATAGGGGTCGCTGAAATCAGTTTTAGTGACTTCTTTAACGGCAACCAACACGCCAACTCTATTTATATCGTGAGTCGAATCCCTCGTTTGCTTGCCATTGTGCTCGCAGGCGCCGGTCTGAGTGTCTCTGGCTTAATCATGCAGCAGATTGTGCAGAACAAGTTCGCAGCACCGTCTACGATGGGCACGATTGACTGTGCCATGTTGGGCTACATCGTTGGTATTCTTGTCTTGGGTAACGCTGCTCAATGGAGCTACCTAGGTTTCATCTTCGCGTTTGCAGTGTTTGGCACCATGTTGTTGGTTCGCTTCTTACAGCACCTTAAGTTCAAAAATGCGGTGCTAGTGCCTTTGATCGGTATTATGTATGGCAACGTGGTCTCAGCACTGACAACGTTTATTGCTTACAAGTACGACCTAGTACAAACCATGTCTGCATGGACTATGGCGAACTTCGCGAGCGTATTACAGGGAAGTTATGAAATTCTGTACCTTGCCGTCCCGGCTTGTATGTTGGCTTACTATTTCGCAAGTCAGTTCAGCGCGGCGAGTATTGGTGAGAGCTTTGCAAAGAATATCGGCTTGAATTACCAGAAGATCGTGTTCATTGGTGTTGCTTTGGTGGCGATATGCGCGTCTTCAGTGGTGATGATCGTTGGTGTTATTCCTTTCCTTGGCCTTATTGTGCCAAACATTGTATCGCTGATGATGGGCGACAACATGAAACGAATCCTGCCTTGGACAGCTTACTGGGGCGTGATTTTAGTATTGGCGTGTGACCTGTTAGCCCGCATCGTCATTTTCCCTTATGAGATTCCAATCTCAATGGTCATCAGCATCTTCGGTGGCTTGATTTTTATCTACCTAATCATGAGAGACAAGTCGAATGCGTGATTCAGTAAAAATCGCGATTCTGGCTATCGCGTCTTTGGGTATGACGGCTATTTTTGTAGGGCAGGGGCTAACCTGGGATAACTACGAGTTTTTCTTGTCGCTAAGAATGCCTAAGCTGTTGTCCATCGTACTGGCGGCTGTGGCGATTTCTGCGTCGTCACTGGTCTTCCAAACCATTACCAACAACCGGATTCTCACCCCTTCAATATTGGGCTTTGATAGTTTGTATATGTTGGTTCAAACGTCGTTGTTATTTGTATTTGGAGGCACGAGCTTTTGGGTGATTGATTCCATTGCAAACTTCGGCCTATCTGTATCTGTGATGATCTTGTTCTCGTTTGCTCTGTTCCATTTTTACTTTAAGAGCAAGCGTAACAACGTATTTACCCTGCTGCTGATTGGTATTGTGTGTGGCAGCGTGTTCTCAAGCTTATCGAACTTCTTAGCGATGTTGATTGACCCGAATGAGTTTGCGGTGCTGCAGAACGTTATGTTTGCAAGCTTCAACAATGTGAAAAGCGAGCTGGTTTACCTGAGTATTCTTCCGCTAGGTTTGTGTTTGCTTGGGCTTTGGGTGTTAGCTCCAAAGTTGGATGTTCTATGGTTGGGCGTCGATAACGCGACAAGTTTGGGTGTGAATACCAAGCGATTAACTCAGATGATTCTGGTGATTGTGTCAGTAATGGTCGCGTTATCCACTGCTCTGGTTGGCCCAGTGCTTTTCTTCGGCTTAATTACAGTCAGCTTAGCGCGCCAGATATTTAGCTCGTATCAACACCGTGTACTTATTCTTGCCAGTAGCTTATTAGCGGTGGTTCTGCTCGTGTCTGGTCAATGGTTCATTGAAAAAGTGATGGCCTTTGAAACCACGGTCAGTGTGATCATTAACTTGGTCGGCGGTTTGTATTTTATGTTCTTGTTGTTACGCACCAGAATTCAGTAAAGGTAGTAAGTAGTGATTAAATTAACAGGTTTAAGTAAGAAGTATGGTAAATCACTGGTTGTTGACGATGCCAGCGCTATGTTCCCAAAAGGGGAAGTGACTTCTATTATTGGCCCAAACGGTGCGGGTAAAAGTACACTGCTTTCAATGGCAAGTCGTCTAACAGAGAGTGATGCCGGTGAAGTGCTAATTGGCGACAAGCTGCTTGCTGAGTGGGATACCAAAGAGCTAGCGAAACACCTGGCGGTACTCCGACAATCAAACAACATCAATATGCGATTTACGATTCGCGAATTGGTCTGTTTTGGGCGTTTCCCGCACTCGCAAGGTCGCTTGAAAGACGAAGACAACAAGATCGTTGATACAGCTTTAGAACACTTAGGTATTACTGATATTCAAAACAAATACCTTGATGAGCTCAGTGGTGGTCAGCGTCAAATGGCATTTATTGCTATGGTTGTCGCACAAGACACCGACTATGTCTTCTTAGATGAGCCCCTTAACAACCTAGATATTAAGCACTCTGTTGAAATCATGCAGACGCTGCGTCGCTTAGCGCATGAGTTCAATAAAGCAATCGTTATTGTTATCCACGACATCAACTTTGCCTCTTGTTACTCAGACAACATCGTAGCGATGAAAAAAGGCCAAGTAGTGAAGTCTGGCAAGGTTTCTGAGGTGGTTGAAAAGTCAGTGATGGAGTCGATCTACGAGATTCCATTTGAGATTCGTGAGTTCGATGGCGTCCGAGTCTGTATGTACTACTCAGGTCGTTAATCAGCCACCCTTTGAACTCATAAAAAGAGCTCCCAATGTGGAGCTCTTTTTTTAGGTAATCAACCTTAGTTGTAAGGTTATATTTATGATTTCTCTTTTATTTATAAGCACTTAATCGACGTAATATTGACAGGTTTCTATATCGAAAGTGATAGTTTGATGTCACTCGAATATCTGCTCTTCATTTTTCAAAATCATTTGCCATTTTTTGTGCCTTGCATTCCAAAAACGTTCTACACTTGGGTTATAACTGTTTGATTTTTATACGAGGTATCAATGAGTCGTAAACCAATAGTGCTAGTCGTGGATGACACCCCAAGTAACTTGGATGTGTTAACGGCAATACTCAAAGATACCTACCAAGTTAAGGTAGCTATTAACGGAACCATTGGTATTAAAATTGCCAAAATGGTCCCTCAGCCAGACCTGATTCTTCTCGATATCATGATGCCCGATATTGACGGCTATGAAGTGTGTCGACAACTAAAAGCACAGCCGAATACCGCGCATATACCCATTATATTTGTGACCGCCAAAATAGACCCTGAAGCCGAAGTGAAAGGGCTATCTTTAGGCGCTGTTGATTACATTACTAAGCCGATCACACCCGAGATCGCGCTGCAACGTGTGAAGACTCATATTGCTTTGTATGACCAACAGCGAGCGCTATTTAGCCAAGTGAAAGAGAAAACCCAAGAGATCAATCTTGGTAAGTTAGAGACTCTGAATATTTTGGGTAGGGCGGCTGAATTCAAAGACAATGAAACGGGCATGCACGTTATGCGCATGAGCCACTATTGTGAAATATTGGCGAAGGCATTGGGTATGACAGACGAAGATGCCGAAACGCTACGAGACGCAGCACCTATGCATGATATTGGCAAGATAGGTATCCCTGATAGTGTGTTACTCAAGCCGGGTAAATTAGACCCGGACGAGTGGGCCACCATGCAAAAACACGTCGAATACGGTGTAGAGATACTCGGCAGGCAGAGTGACTCTAATTTGATGCGAATGGCCATTCAAGTCGCGCAATATCACCATGAAAAATGGGATGGCAGTGGCTACCCGAAACAAATAGCGGGCGAAGCAATCCCTCTGGTTGGACGCATTGCTGCGGTTGCCGATGTGTTTGATGCTTTGACAGCAGAGAGACCGTACAAAAAAGCTTGGAGCGTTGATGAAGCGCTGGCTTTGTTTGAAGAGCAAAAGGGCAAACATTTCGACCCTAGAATCGTTGAATTACTGTTTGAAAACCTCACTAAGATCTTAGCGATTAAAGAAAAATTCAAAGATGAGTAATCGATCCAATAGATGCAGTGCTTTCATTTCGAGGCTAAAAAGTTCAGTGATTTTCTTCTCGGTATGGTTGTTGTCTGTGCTTATGTTTGTTGGCAGTGCTTATGCCTCTGAAGTGACTGATGCCGAGCTAGACCTATGGTTAGACAACAAGCCAACGGTGACTTTCATTGCTCTTGCTAACCATTATCCATATTCCTTCCTTGATGATGACGGAAAAGTCTCTGGTATTGTTAAAGATTGGACACAGGATCTTGAAGAGCGGTTTGGTGTTCATGTGAGGTTCATAAGCGTCAGCTCTCGCAGTGAAGCCAAAGCTGCACTACTTGATGGACGAGGCGATGTTTTCCCATTCCAACAGTTTGATCCAGGTGATGGAGGGCGTTTTCTCTCGAGTGACCCGTATATCCCTTATCAGGTTGCTGTGATTGCTCCCATTGACAATAAAATCGATACTAACCTAGACCAAAACCATAAACGACGCATTGCTATGGTTAATGGAAACATAGACTTAAAAAAAGCAGGCGTTCAACTTAGCTCTATTGAACGAGTTGATTTTGATAACGTGATTGATGCGGTGAGAGCTCTAGGGGAAGGTGAGGTAGAAGGTATTGTCGCAGAGCCTATCACGACGATGGACCTTGCCAGAAAAGTCGGTGTTCATGATTTAACGATTAATTATGTATTAGAGCACTGGAAGAGAATTCAGGCGACTATGGTAGTACGAACTGATGATGTGGAGCTGCTGACGTTAATCAACAAACAGATCAAAACCTTTGATGTTCGCAAAGAGAACCAGATTTTATCTAAGTGGCTAGATGCGTCTCCTTATCGGGTTCCACTTAAAGGCGTGTTTGGCTTCGGTAACCCTCCTTACATGTATCCAGATAGTACCGCTGTTGGCTTGGAGCACGATATTATACAGCGCGCATTGAATGACATGGGCCATAAGCTAGGTGACGTTGTCATGCTTCCGCCGAGTGCCGCGAGGAAGGCCATTGATAATAATAACTCGATCTCTTTTGTCTCAGGCGTTCAGGCTGACGATCCGGATGCCCACTTTTTAAGTGATAGTGTTATTAACGTTGAATTCGTCCCTGTGTCGCTGGCAAGGCGCCAACTCAATCTTAAATCTCAGAAAGGCTTGTCTCTAGGGGCGCTGCTATTTGATGACACCTCACCGATAAAAAACTCGATAGAGATGCTTTCTAAGGAAGTTGATATCGAACGAGTTGAAGATATCGGTACGTTAGAGTCGGCATTCGCACAGTTAAGAGCACAGAGCGTAGATGTCTTAATGGTCGAGAGGCGAGTACTGGAGTGGTTTATTACTAATACTCGCTTTATTGAAATGTCAGAACTTCGATTACACGATGACTACCAAGTGGAGTATCCAATCTATGTCGATTTTAAGAGTGAAGAACTGAGAGACCGATTTAACGCTGCGGTGGCCAACCTTAAGCAAGTCGATGATGGTTTAAGCCAAATCATTGAGACTCATATCCAGAGTGACCTAAGCCAGGTTCTGAAGAAAGCGAGTATTATTGCTCAAATCTCGGCTTATTTTATCGTAAATGACCGCTTTGACGACCTGTCTGAGCTCTTTGAAGTATTTGATACAGACAGTTCATTTCAGGTGATCACAGCCCAAGCAGACAACAATAATCGCCCAATTAAAGCCTGGTACATAGGTAACCTAGTTGATGATTTTGGAGAGAAGCGCAATACCTCCCATTTTGCATCAGTGACCAAAGTCGCCAGCTACCGCACGAAAGGTGGTATTACTAATTCGGGCTCCATGACCTTTTACTTTGACACTCGATCTCAACAGCGAAACCATATTTACTTCCCAGATATAGAGCAGTTCAATTCGTTTGGTGAACCCGCTAAGCGGTATATTGCAGAGATATATCAAGCAAATAACTTAACGGGAGAGATCTTAAATCTAAGTGAAGAGGAGAGGGAGTGGCTTAAAAATAATCCAACGGTGCGAATCGGTATTGACCCTAATTCACTCCCGTATGAGGCTGTTTCTAGTACTGGCGAGTACATCGGTATGATTGATGATTACCTGGAACTCATCGCGCAGAAAACAGGCTTGAACATTGAACATGTTGATGTGGTGAATTGGTCAGAGACTCGAAGTTTAGTTGATCATCAAGAAGTTGAACTCGTCTCTGCCGCGCAAGAAAATCGCTCCTTGGGAGAGCATGTCAGAGCGGCAAATAGCCTGTTTTCTAGCCGTTTGGCACTTGCATCAAGACGAGAGGTGAGCAGTCTGGTGCTCGATGAAGCGACAGGATGGAAAATTGGTATTTTAAGAAATGCAGCGAATACTGAGGCGATAGTAAAGAAGTATCCAAACGTTGAGTGGGTATTTGTTGATTCAACCGCAGAGGGGTTGAACTTGCTAGATGATCAAAGCTTAGACGGAATGATCGATACGGTCGATGTCTTAAACTATTTGATTGATTCATTTGGCCATCGAGATATTGGGATTATCGGCCGACTCGACTTTTTCCTTTCACCGACCTTACATGTGATCAAATCTGAACCTCTTCTATTTTCTATTTTGAATAAAGCCATTGATAAGATCTCTGCAGAAGAGCATCAAAAGATATCAGCGAAGTGGGCAGCACCAAAAGCGATAGAAAGAGTTGACTATCATCTGGTTTACACCATCTCCGCCTTTTCGTTGGTGATTCTTTTGCTGATTGTCTTCTGGAACCGAAAACTCGCTAAGCAGATTAGCATAGCCAATCAAGCAACAGAGGCACTCAAAAAAGCACAAGACCAACTCTATAACATGCTGAATAGTTCCCCAATTGCCGCTGCTGTGGTGTCTGATGAGCAATGTCGTTATGCGAATGACACAGCAAAACGCTTGTTTGGCGTTGAAAATAAGGAACTCTCGTCTATCGATGTAGTTGCTATTCATGATTCTCTCGAAGTTCGTGATGACATTCATAAAGAGCTCAAGCTAAACGGAAAAGTCGTGAACAAAGAGTTAGTGCTTAGAAAGTCAGATGGCACTCGTTTTGTCGCACTTGTTAGCTATTACTTGTTTGAGCTTGATGGTGAAATCGCAACGCTATTTTGGGCATTCGATATTTCTGAAATGAAGCGACTTAACGAGCAATTGGCAGAGGAGAAAGAGAGAGCAAACCTCGCAAGTCAGGCCAAATCAGAGTTTTTGGCGAATATGAGCCATGAAATTAGAACGCCAATGAATGCCATTATTGGCTTGTCTTATCTAGCTATTGGGGAAATCTCTAACCCTACAGCACGCAACTATATCGAAAAAGTGCACCGTTCTGGGCACTCTCTGTTAAGCATAATCAACGATATTTTAGACTTGTCCAAGATAGAAGCGGGTCAGTTGTTTATCGATAATATTCCATTTAATGCACTAACGACATTTCAAGACGTGATTGAGTTGATGGAATCGAAAGCTGCTGAAAAGCAGCTCAACTTGTCGATGTCGGTTGACCCAGAACTGGATACCCCTCTTATGGGGGACCCACTCAGATTGTTCCAAGTGATACTTAACCTGATAGGTAATGCGATTAAGTTTACCGAAAAAGGCAGCGTCACGTTAACCGTCGATGTAATGGAATCGAATGATAACAACTTGACCATGAGGGTCAGCGTTGTGGATACCGGTATTGGGATCTCCGATGAGAACCTCCACAAACTATTTCAAGCGTTTAGCCAAGCAGACACCACAACAACGCGCAGGTTTGGTGGCACAGGGCTAGGGCTCAATATTAGCCAGAAACTTGTTAACGCGATGGGTAGCCAAATTACGGTTGAGAGTGAGTTTGGGCAAGGCAGTGAGTTTTCTTTTATTGTGACACTTGCAAGGTCGACGGATGAAGAACTCGCTAAGTTTAAAGCTCAAGAATTGCAATTGGATTATCAGATAGAGTTTAAAGGGCAGAGGATACTGCTGGTGGAAGATAATGAGCTAAACCAAGATCTTGCATTGGCCTTCTTCAGTCGATCTAAGTTAGATGCCGACCTTGCCGAAAACGGAAAAGAGGCATTAGCGTTGGCGCAGAATAATGACTATGAAATGATCTTTATGGATCTGCAAATGCCAATTATGGATGGGTTTGAGGCTACAAGGTTGATCCGTGAATTCAATAAAACTGTGCCTATTATTGCGATGTCGGCCAACGTGTTTAGTGATGCAAAACAGAGAGCGAGGGACGCAGGCGTAACGGACTTCTTGGATAAGCCGATCATTATTGATAAAGCGACGTCTTTGATCTCAAAGTATATCGTTCCAGAGGTATACTTTGAGGGGCAAGCATCTGCGCCTAAATTAGTTGATGAATCAGTTTCTGACAACTCTGGCTTGCCTATTTTCTCACAAGCTCGATTTGAGCAGCTCACTAATAGCGATACATCCTTGCAAAATAAGGTGTTGGATAGGTTCTGCCAAGGGGCGCCATCGATGTTGTCTGAGGCGTTCGATAATCTAGCGCAAGAAGAGTGGGTGACGTTAGAGCGGAATCTACACACCCTAAAAAGTATGGCGGCTTCAATTGGCGGGCAGAGGCTCGCTGAATTACTCACTGACTTAGAAAGTCGAGCTCACAATAGGATATGCGTGGAGCAAGATCTTAAGCATGGCGAAATTGGCTTAACGGAGTTAATTGAAGCGGTCGAGCGCGATTTTGGCAAACCATGCGCAACTACAGCAGATAGAGGTTCAGATGATACTTCGGACTGTTCTGAGGTTGCTCCTGAGCAAATCGCTAAGCTGCTATCTCTTCTCGAGGCTTACGATAACGATGCGACTCAATACGTTTCGGAGTTACTCATTGAACACCCTGACTCGAGTGCTTTAAAAGAGGTGCTGAGATTGCTAGAGAGTTACGATTTTGAAGGTGCCACTGAGGTGCTCAGCGCTTTACAGCCATAGAACCAAAGCCTTTTGCTAGTATTCAAAGCCTTTAGCTATCGTGGTTAAAGGCTTTTTTTTATCTGTGCACTAACCTAATTGCTGACATTCTGTTTGATTAAATCAATCACGGTGTTGTATCGATGAGGGAGCTTGCGGTTTCGCTTTTGGACTAAGTACAGCGTTTCCTCAACTTCTACTTTTGGCGGGACGACGTGCAACTTATCTTTTTCAGCAAAATGTTCAACTGCACCAGCTGGCAACACGGTAAACCCTAATCCCTTGGATACGGGCAGCAGTATCTGATGAAGTTGGTTGATGTAGCCTGATTTCGGAATCTCATTAATGTTGATATTCGCGAGCTCTTTATCACCACACAGGTCAAAGTACAAAGAGAGGTAATGCGCAGAATCTGGGTGAGCAATCAGGCCAATCTCATGCAGCGTTTGTGGCGTTATCTCAAGGTCGGCATGACTGTGGTGCACGATAAGACACAATGCTTCTTTGCCGATAACTTGGCTTTGGTAATAGCTGTCGTTCGGTGAGTGTCTCACGATACCGACATCGGTCGTGCGTTGCAGCAGGTCATTCAATATCTTTCTATTCGGTGCTGCCTCTAGATTAATGCTTAGATCTGGATGTTGCTGCTGCAGCTCAAGAAGCTTGGGATATAAGCGTAAGGAAAGCGAGCCTGAACAGGATAGGTGACACTGCCCAGAGTAAGGGTTATCAAAACTAAGTGATTCGAAAAGGTCTTCTTGGTCTTTCTCTAATTTGAGTGCATAGCGATACATAATCCGACCTTGCTCGGTCAGCTCGAAGCTCTTATTTTCTCGAGAGAGTAGTTCGCAGTCACATGCTTGCTCAAGTTTTTTGATGTGTTGGCTAACACCTGGTTGAGTCATGTACAACTTTTCAGCCGTTTGGGTGAAATGGCCGACTTCTACCAGAGTCTTAAATGTGTTGAGCCAAAGTGGATTAATCATACTCGCCTCTTAATGCCGAAGTTTGTAAAACACGCCATAATGAATAACAGAAAATTATTATTATCCCCATTCAATGATAAATGCAAATCCAGAATGAATTGAAAATATAGGCAGAGATGCATTCGATATCGTTGAAGAACCAAAAGGAGATGGCTTTAAGGCAATACATTGGTAGCAGGTGAGTTTCATTTTTTGTAACAAAGTGTTGAGACTTTGTTGGTTATTTGGTCTAGTGATCAGCCGCGCTCATATTTAGGAACGAAGATGAATAGAAATGTTTGGCTACTGTCACTGTGTCAGGCCTTATTAATGACAGGGAATATCTTACTGATTTCCGTGATTGGCTTGATAGGAAAACAGATTGCGCCCAGCGCCAGTATGATTACCTTACCAGTTGCATTACAGTTTTTGGGTTTGATGGCTGCCACCATTCCCGCTTCTTTGATTTCAGGTAAGTTAGGCCGTAAGCGAGGCTTTAGTATCGGTAATCTCGTCGGTATAACGGGGGCAAGCCTAGCAACTTACGCGCTATCACAACAAAACTTCTATCTGTTCTGCTTCGCAACCTTCTTACTCGGCATAGGTATTGGTTTTGGAACACTTTATCGTTTCGCGGCCATTGAAGTGTGTGATGAAAATGCACGACACCGCGCAATCTCGATTTCAATGGCTGGTGGTGTCCTTGCGGCGGTACTCGGGCCGAACTTAGCGATTATGTCTCAGCAATGGTCGCAAGATGGTCTGTACATTGGAGCATTCGCTTCATTGATTGGCTTAAACATTTTAGCACTCGTTATCTTACAGACCATTCAATTCCCTAAAGTGTCGTTTAGTCACCAAGCACCGAAGTCGGAGCCTTTGAGTGCAATCGTGAAGGCTACAAATTTTGTCGGAGCTGTATTTGCGGCGATGGTCGCCTATGCGGTGATGAACATTTTGATGACGGCTACACCACTAGCGATGATTGGCTGTGGTTTCGACTTTACTAAAGCGGCGGGTGTGATTGAGTGGCACGTGTTGGGTATGTTTGTCCCTGCCTTCTTTACTGGGTCACTCATCGAGAAGTTTGGTTCAAGAATGATGATCTTGGCAGGTGGGATACTGTTTGTGTTTTGTATTGCCATCAACATCCATGGTGAGTCGATTTGGCATTTCAGAGCGGCTTTGGTTTTACTCGGGGTAGGCTGGAACTTTATGTTCATCGCGGCAACCGGTTTGTTCAGTCAATCTTATCAACCGCAGAACAAAGCTAAGGCTCAAGCGTTTAATGAGTTTATTGTCTTTGGCTGTGTGACAGTAACGGCGTTGCTTTCTGGTTGGTTAGAGTCGACAGCGGGCTGGCAAAACCTCAATATCTACGTATTGCCATTTGTGTTAGCCGTTATCATATTGTTTGCATTTAGCGCACGTAAATCTCGCATTCAAAATCAACCTGTATGATGAGTTATCGCTTGTTTGGAGATATTAACTTCTTCATTTGAACAGAGCGTTAGGCTAGCTTTTCCGAAGCACAGACCAATAAAAAGCCCTACCGATGACGGTAGGGCTTTTGCTTACGGCTTAAATAATAACGTTTTCTTAAAACTGCTGTCCTGACTCATGCCAAAGACAGCAGTACTTAAGTTGGTTTATCAGTACGCACGTTATTGTCTACGTACTTATTTCAATGATTTGAGCTAGAAGCGACCTATAGGTTGACCATAATGGTCTTAGTCGTGATCCCGCCTTGGTCATCGATGATTTTTAGCTTCACTTCATGCTTTCCGTATGAAGGGAAGATAGAAGTGAATGTACGACCTCGTTTCACTTTTCCATTTGGTAATGTCCACTCTGTATCGACAATTCGCCCATCACTGTCTGAGCTTGTTGACCACATAGTGACCCAACGACCTAAGTGAATGTACTTCGCACTTGCTTCAGGAAGCGCGTTTGGAACCTCAACATTAACGATTGAGCGAAACGATGCGTTGGCACCTTTGTCGTCGACTACCGTTAGGCTGACTGTGTATTCGCCGGCTTCTTGGTAAGTCCATGTTGGCGCGATTTCACTGCTTGTTACGCCGTTGCCGAAGTCCCATAGGTAGCTGATGATTTCGCCATCTTGATCCGAACTGAAGTTGCGAGCTGAGACGCTCAACCCATCTGTATTGAGTTCGAAGTTCGCTGTTGGCGCGATGTTGTGTTGGCTTACTTTCGACAGACGTACCACACCGTATTCGTTGACATCGCTTTGGTTAACAATGTCTACCACCAAGCCAAACTTAGTCAAAATACGACCCGAATCAGGAGCTTGTGGTGATGTGTAATCTTGGTCATCAGAGAAGCTTGCTGTACCCACTAGGCTTGTGTCCTGAAGCACATCGTTGTCACTGTTCACAAGACGCATAGGAGTATGGTCTTTCAGTGAAAACGCGGCATCACGGACTTGGTAACGTGTTTGAGCGACTTTTCCTGAGTTTTGCCAAACCATGGCATTTTGGTCGGCATCGACCACACCCAACCAGCCTTCACCAGGGTGTTTGCCTACCCAGTTATCAGTGAGCGACTCATCGACATACCAAATGATCAGACCTGGATCGAACGACATGAGCTGGCCCATGCGCTTGATATTCGCTAAGCCTTCATCCACGTCCATATGACTGCGCCATTGCAGTAGGTAGTAGTGTTGAGCTTGATGGAAACCATTGCTCAATTTGAAGCCATTAAGCGCAAAGCTAGAGTTATCTTCGCCGTCATCTACCGCAACTGTGTCACCGTCAACGACAAGGCTCAGGTTGTCTAAGTAGAAACCTTCCATGGCTAAGCCGCCATCGGTGATGTACTCGAACGAAAGCTCGACTTCTTGTCCTGCCCATTGAGAAACATCAAATTCAGCATCAATCCACCCGTCAGACTCACCACCTACCGCAGGAACTAGGCCGGTGTTGTAGGGGTCATCCATAGAGGTGATGTTGCCTGCGATGGCTTGCCCGTTCACAAGGACACGAGCAAAGTCATAGTCTTTCTCGATTTGGTACCAAGTTTTGAAGGTAAGCATTGCAGAATCGCCCGCCGGGATTTCCAGCTTACGGGTCATGCTATTTTTCAGGTCGTCGCCTTTTTGAGAGTGGAATGAGTACTCACCCTCGAACGGTTTCAAACCTTCGATTTGTTTCTCTGGAAGGTCGACCTTAATCATGTTCGGACGGGAGTTATCTGTCGTTTGGAACAAGGTGTAAATTTGTGGATTGTCTTCCAGGTCATCAATTGAGATTTGGTCATCATTAATCCAACGACCACCAATAGACTTTTGTAGGAAGTGTTTTGCCCAAGAACTGAATGCGGTTGGTTGAGTACCGCCAATTTGACCAGCCCAGCTGCCAGAAGACATGATAGACCAATAAGAGACTGGTTCACCCTTGCCCGTGTATTGCGTGTCGTACTCATCTGGAAGGCCTAAATCATGGCCATATTCGTGAGCACAAACACCGGCTGCTGCGTCAATCGGTTGGATCGTGTAATCAAACGCCGCGTACTGGCCATTAAAGCGGTCTGGAAGCGAGCTAGAGGTGCCTTCTAGCACATGTGTGCGTCCAAGGTTGAATCGGTGAGACCAAATTGCATTAGGACCTAACACGCCACCACCGGCTTCTTCACCTACAGAAGCATGGAACACCATTAGGTGGTCAATTACGCCGTCTGGCTCACGGAAGTCTCCGTCACCATCGTAATCGTAGCGATCCTCAATATCGTAATCAGCGAGGTTGATGCTAGGGTCTTGAGCTAACTGGTTGAGGGCTTCGCGAACGAGCTCTTGAGCATTTAGGTCGTTATCCGTAGTCGGGGAGTTACCACCGTAGAAAGCTGCTGGCTTAGAAGCTCGATACCAACCTGCGGCTTGACCCGCCACACTGTAACTGTCGCCTGACTCACTTTGATAATACTGGCGCATCGAGATTAAGTTTTCACCATTTGGTCCGGTATAGCCCGAATCAGAAAACAGTAACTCTTGGTAGTGTTCTGGGTTGTAGCTCTCGTAGAGCATTTGCGTGTGCTCTTTAGTGAGCTTGTTATCGTCCCAGTTTAGATCAGGGAAGTCGACAAGCAGCGCGAGTACTTTGTCCGTGCGCTTGGTACCCACTTCCAGTGCAAAAACACTCGCTTTTTTGACGCCGGACTCTTTTTCGATGGCTTTTAGAATCTTTGCTCTCAGCTCCATGGCTTTCTTGCCAAATTGCGCATCACCTTTAAAACCCGAATTGATTTTATTTTTTAGGTAACGATCAAGGGCGCTGTGTTTTTCTTGATCGCTAGCGTTTTCATCAACTAAGCCTTGTCTTACTAGCATTTCAATTAGCTTATCTTCATTAACAACACCTAAATCAATAGGTGTTTTAGCATAACTGTTGACGCTAAATAGAGTAATCATTGCTGAAGCCAGCAACGTCTTTCTCATTATCTTCATTACATTTCCTTTTTATATTTCCATGTCGATATTAATATCAACTTCCTTCACCGGTGTTATTCACCGATATTGGTCTAATGCACTCTTTTGGTGCTTTATTTACCTGACGTTGGTTTTTTATATCTTTATTTAAATCGAGATTAGGCTGATGGTTCTTATTTGCTTTGGCATTGAGATAGATACGCAAAGCTTCTTGGTTTTCCTCATAATTTAAGCCTGGACAGATAATGCCCTGTTCAATCAATGACTTCAGCAATGGTTCATCATTCTCTATAGTGTAAGCCTGTGACAGTGAGGATAAGGACAGAACCATTAAAGCCATTGTTTTATGAGACATTGTTATAATTAGCCATTTGTTTTGATTATGTAACAAAATATATTTATAAAATTAACCAATCAAACTGTAAATTTTTACAAGTTATTGTCTATCCTATTTTCAACATTAAGAGTTAATATCAAATGCCCTCAGTTAATTATCTTATTGTCAGTTATTTATTGAATTTTGGTGAATTTATAGTTGATTGTTTTAATAGTAAGTATCAGTGTGGATAATATGGTTATTGTCTCTCATGTTAATAGAGGTAAGGCTTTAGATAGTAATAAAAATACCGTTATACTTTGTGTTGATATAAGAATAATGAATTCTATTGTCAGCCCAATGATGGATTATTCGTGTTTAAATTATTTTGACTCGAATTATCACGATTTCTTCGATTGAGGAGAGGTGAAAGCGCTTGTGGGCGCAATGTTACGCAAATTTTTGGGTTGGAGCGGCTGGTGGTAGTAGCGAACAAGTTGGGTAGTGAAAAAGCTGATGATTAAAGAGCCTGTGTGCCGGCTCTTTTACTAAAGGGTTAAGGTGAGTTTTCGCTGTTATGATTGGGATACGTCGCGATAAAAGTAACGCTCACAAATCGTTGGTTTGACACGTTTAATAGCGTGCGAAATTAAAGCGACGATGAGAACTGAGAATACGATTCTTCCCCAGAATATGGTGTAAAAATCAGCCCCGATCAGTAAGATCAACAAGGTGTCTTCAATCAAACTGTGGAGCAGATTGAGTAGCATAATGGCGGTAAACACGTCTCTTGCGGCTATATGTCCTTTCTTTGCTTCGTTGATCAATAGACCTCCTCCGAACGAAAGACCGAGCGTGATCCCTATGATGGTTAGATTGGTCGCATCTTTGCTGATGCCTAGTAGTCTTAAAAATGGTCGTAGCAGCAGAGCCATTAACTTCTCGATGCCAAGAACCTTTAAAACTTTAAGTAACAGTAGCAGTGCTGAAATCACCATGAATATCACTGCAAAGTTTTTGAGTTGTTCGATAGCCCAACCGATGTAACTGTTATCTGACGATACTTCTGGCTGCCATAAGACGGTTGCTGGATAGTTGAGTAAATCTCCGTATTGATAGCTGAGATTCAGTAGCCATGCCAATACCAAGCTGCCGCCGACTCTGACTGATAAGGTGGCAAGCCAACTTACCCCTGCTTTTTTCGCGATTGCGCCTTCGATTGGTAGCGAATGAGCGAGCAGCATCATGCTGCCTAACACAGAAGCTTGAGCAACCGTTAAAGAAACATCGGAGTTGATGAGAATAATTAAGCCAGCGTAGATATTGGTGAGGATGGTTGTGGCCCACACTAGGCCCATCTCTTTTGGTAACCCAACGCTTTCCATTATTGGGCTTAACCATTCACTCAGAATCACTATGCCGCCAAGCTCTTCTACGACTTTTATGACGATGATAATTGGAATCATGATCCGAAAAAGCGTTGAGGTAACATCGAAAATCTCTTTTAAGAGTTCTTTAAAAAATTGATAAGTGGATTTCATTGATACGTCCATGTTGCGACTGTTTGATTTAAGAAGATCTTATCGTGATTGCTGTGATCGTGATTTCTAAATCTCGTTATAAATTCGGCTATAATTTTTTAATTACTTTAATATTGGAAATTATTGCTCGCAAAATGGGGAGATTAAGAAATTATGGAAATTGACCGCATAGATAGAAGCATTCTTATCCAACTTCAAAAGAATAATCGTATTCCCAATTTAGCATTGGCCGAGCTTGTTGGTTTGTCACCGCCTGCCTGTTTAAAGCGTGTAAAACGTTTGAGAGAGGAGGGAGTGATCGTGGGCGATGTATCTATTATTAACCCTGAGCTTGCTGGTCATAAGATGACTTTGGTCGTGTCTGTCGAAATGGAGCGAGATAGAGGCGATATTTATCAAATTTTTCGCCATTCTATCTCGAAGGCTACAGAAGTTACGCAGTGTTATCAGATCTCAGGCAGTTATGACTTTATGCTTATCGTGACTGTTAAAGATATCCAAGCCTACGAAGACTTTGTTGAGCGAGTGCTACGCAAAGATCTCAATATTCGTAAGTTCCACACCTCTGTATCAATGAGAACGGTGAAGTTTAGTACTGAAATGAATTTAGAAGAGGCGTAACCGAGAGTAGGACGTTTAGTACAAAATTGCAGCTATGTGAGGTAACTAGCTTAAATTCGTATAAATAGCAGGCATTTACGCAAAATGTGACGTTCACATTTTGTCATAACTTTAATAATTGTATATATTCCTCGCCTAAAATAATAATTAACCAAAGTTAATAATAATGACTGTCAGCTCATCTTCTCTATCTTGTGAAACGTTACTCAGCGAACACGAACAACTCGTATCAACGACGGACCTCAAAGGCGTGATTACTTACAGTAATGATGCTTTTTGTCGTATCGCAGAATACAGCCAGCAAGAGTTACTAGGGCAACACCATAATATCGTTAGGCATGGCGATATGCCTAAAGCGGCGTTTGCCGATATGTGGTTAAACCTTAAGCAAGGCAAAGCGTGGCGGGGTATCGTAAAAAACAAAACCAAATCGGGTGGATACTATTGGGTCGATGCTTATGTGACGCCAATTTACGATAATGGGAAGGTGAGTGGTTACCAATCGGTACGTGTGAAGCCTAAAAAAGAATGGGTACAAGTTGCCGATAAAGCATACCAAGGTTTATTGAAGGCTGAGAAATCTGGTCGCCAATGGTCGCTGCAGATCAGTGATAGTGTTCGTTATGCCGTCTTGTTGGGCTCGCTCGCTGCACCGCTGATTTCAAACCTTGTCGAAGTAGGGCAAGTGTCTCAATGGCTTTTGAGCTTACTACCTGTTTCTGCTCTTGCGCTGTTGTTCCGCCAAGAACTCATCGACACACCTTTACAGCTGAAAAAACTGCAATCAAAGTTCGATAGCGTGAGCCGCCTAGTTTATTCAGGGAACAGTAAGTTTTCTGTGGCTGATTTTCACTTAAAACTTCTGTCTGCTCGTATACGCACTGTATTAGGTCGAATGACTGACTCAGCGAAACCATTGCAAGATTTGGCTGACAATCTTAATGCCACGTCGTTTGAAGTGTCTGAAGCGTTAGATCAACAAACCAAAGACATTCTGCAAGTACGTGAGGCAACCGAAGAGGTTGAATTAACCGCGAATGAAGTTTCGTCTCGTACAGAAGAAGCACATCAGATTGTCGATGTGACTCTAGAGACTTGTGCTGGCGCTAAAGAGAGCATTGACCAAACTCATCGCAACCTTGAAAATTTAGCTTCACAAGCTGAAAAAGCGACACAAACGACTTACCAACTGAGCGATCAAGCGCAAAGTGTCAGTAAGATAATGGAAGAGATTGGTGGCATTGCGGAGCAAACCAACCTGCTGGCGCTCAACGCAGCAATAGAAGCGGCGAGAGCGGGTGAGCAAGGTCGAGGCTTTGCCGTAGTGGCTGATGAAGTACGTGCGCTGTCTGGGCGTACTTCGAACGCGACAGTACAGATAAAAGAGAGCATAGAAACCATGCTCACAACCATTAAAGGTTGGCAGAAAGATATTCTGGCGAACAGAGAGCAGACCGATGCGTGCGGTGATGTGGCGAAGGTGAGCGCAGAGCGTTTATCTGAAGTTGAAAACCTAATGCAATCTATGAACGAGTTGATGCAGTCGGTAGAAAACTCAGCCCATAAGCAACGCACACTGTCGAGTGAGGTGAATCTTCACATGCAATCTATCGCGTCGACTGCAGAACAGAATTTAGTTGCCACTCATTCAGTAAAGGATCATTCGACAGAGCTTAAAGAACAAGTAAATGAGTTCTATCAGTTAGCTAAACGTTTTGAAGAAAAGTAGCGACCTTAAATAACTTCATGAAAAAATATAAGAAAGCCTTGCATGATGTGCAGGGCTTTTTTGTAGGTGAAGTGAAGGTTAGAAAAGCTTTGAAACAAAAATAAAACATCGTTCAATTGAGGTTAAGTTACACTTCTCATATTCCAATCAAAAGACAGAGCATCAGCATGCGCCCCCTTATTGTTACCACCATTTGCTTAAGTTTTATTAGTGTTCCTTGTATAGCCTCCAAAGGATCAAATTATCTCTATACGGGATATCAGAATACGAGGGTGAGCGACGATGGCTTTCAAGATTACTTTGACAATGCCTACAATAACTCTGGGAGTAAGCAGCTTTACGGTGGCTATCTCGGTGGTAACTATGCCTTAAACGATACTTTCTTCGTCGGCTTTGACTCGTCAGCAACCACACGCTCTTCAACGACACTGTCTGATTTGTCTATTCAGTTGGGCTGGTATCAGCCCATTACTTCACAGGTTGAGCTTTATGCCTCTGGCGGGGTAAATTGGGTTAGACCACAAAGGCGTTCCTCGTGCCGAAATGACACCATCCTCGGTCCGTGTTATAGAGAGACCATCAAAAACTACGATGAAGGCTTTATCGGTGAGGCTGGGGCGATTGTTTCTATTAACGAGCGTTGGTCGTTGCAACCATTTTATAGCTATTCGGACACGCATAAGCATGGCTTAAACAACTTCGGTGTGGTGAGTTCGGTTGACGTTCTTTCTTGGCTCGCGGTCGATGCTGGGTATGAACACACTTATAGCAAAAACCTAAACCAGAACACGCTTCGCCTTGGGGCAAGGTTTACGTTTTAATGGTGAAAGGCGAGATACAAAAAAGCCCTACATGAAAATGTAGGGCTTTTGGTATGCATCAGCCTATTTCAAGGCGAGACAATTGAATCAAGATTAAGCTAGAAGCTCTTTCGCTGTGTTTACTACGTTTTCAGTAGTGAAACCGAACATCTTGAATAGCTCACCTGCTGGTGCAGATTCGCCGAACGTTGTCATACCGATGATCTTGCCACCGAAGCCAACGTACTTGTACCAGAAGTCAGCGATGCCAGCTTCTACTGCGATACGCGCTGTTACGTCAGAAGGAAGCACAGACTCACGGTACTCAGCGTCTTGCTTGTCGAATGCGTCAGTTGCAGGCATAGATACTACACGTACCTTCTTACCTTCAGCTGTCAGTTCAGCCGCAGCGTTAACCGCTAGCTCAACTTCAGAACCTGTAGCGATAAGGATTAGCTCTGGCTTACCTTCACAATCTTTCAGGATGTAACCACCCTTCGCGATGTTCGCTACTTGCTCTTCGCTACGCTCTTGCTGTGCAAGGTTTTGACGAGAGAAGATTAGAGACGTTGGGCCGTCTTTGCGTTCGATAGCCAGTTTCCAAGCGACTGCAGACTCAACTTGGTCACATGGGCGCCATGTGCTCATGTTTGGCGTCAGACGTAGAGAAGCGATTTGCTCAACTGGTTGGTGAGTTGGGCCATCTTCGCCAAGACCGATAGAGTCGTGCGTGTAAACTTGGATGTTCTGAACTTTCATCAGAGCAGCCATACGCATTGCGTTACGAGCGTATTCCATGAACATTAGGAACGTTGCGCCGTATGGTACGAAACCACCGTGCAAAGCGATACCGTTCATGATCGCCGTCATACCGAATTCACGTACACCGTAGTGGATGTAGTTACCTGCTGGATCTTCAGCAGAAACAGACTTCGAACCAGACCACATAGTTAGGTTAGAAGGTGCAAGGTCAGCAGAGCCGCCTAGGAATTCAGGTAACATAGCACCGAACGCTTCTAGTGCGTTTTGAGACGCTTTACGTGATGCGATGTTTGCTGGGTTAGCTTGAAGGTCAGCAATGATTTGGTTTGCTTTCTCTTCCCACTGTGCAGGAAGCTCACCGTTTACGCGGCGTTTGAATTCAGCTGCCAGCTCAGGGTGTGCTGCTTCATAAGCTGCAAGTTTCTCGTTCCACGCTGCTTCCTTAGCTGCGCCTGCTTCTTTCGCATCCCATTCTGCGTAAACTTCCGACGGAATTTCAAAAGGACCGTGCTCCCAACCAAGTTCTTTACGTGTAGCTGCAATTTCTTCAGCGCCTAGTGGTGCACCGTGACAGTCGTGTGAACCAGATTTGTTTGGAGAACCAAAACCGATGATAGTCTTAGTACAAATTAGAGTAGGGCGTGGGTCCGCTTTAGCAGCTTCAATTGCTGCGTTGATTGCTTCAGCGTTGTGACCATCTACTGCTGGAATTACGTGCCAGCCGTAAGCTTCAAAACGCTTAGGCGTATCATCAGAGAACCAACCTTCCACTTCACCATCGATAGAGATGCCGTTGTCATCCCAGAAAGCGATAAGCTTACCAAGACCTAACGTACCCGCTAGAGAACATGCTTCGTGAGAGATACCCTCCATCAGACAGCCGTCACCCATGAATGCATAAGTGAAGTGGTCAACGATGTCGTGGCCTTCTTTGTTGAATTGTGCCGCTAGAGTTTTCTCAGCAAGCGCCATACCAACAGCGTTAGTGATACCTTGGCCTAGTGGACCAGTTGTTGTTTCGATACCCGGTGCGTAACCGTACTCTGGGTGACCTGGAGTCTTAGAGTGCAGTTGACGGAAGTTCTTAAGATCTTCAATTGATAGCTCGTAGCCTGCTAGGTGCAGCAGAGAATAAATCAGCATAGAGCCGTGGCCGTTTGAAAGAACGAAACGGTCGCGGTCAGCCCACTCTGGGTTAGACGGGTTGTGGTTTAGGTGATCACGCCAAAGAACTTCAGCGATGTCAGCCATACCCATAGGTGCGCCTGGGTGGCCTGAATTTGCTTGTTGTACGCCGTCCATGCTTAGAGCACGAATAGCATTAGCTAAATGTTTACGATCCATAATAACTACCAGTGTTTAAATATTGGAATTGGAAATTGAAAGGGGAACGCAAACGTTCCCCTTTTTTAATTCTGTGTGGTTACAGCTTAGCTGCGATCATGTCTTCTAGTTTGCCTTGGTCAACTGCGAAGTTGCGGATACCTTCTGCAACCTTCTCAACTGCCATTGCGTCTAGGTTGTGCTCCCATAGGAACTCAGCGTGAGTCATTGGAGCTGGGCGCTCTTTAGAGCCTTTAGAGTCAACTAGCTTCTCTACAACTTCACCTTCAGCAGCTTCTAGTTCAGCTAGAAGAGCGGGAGCGATAGTTAGACGGTCACAACCAGCAAGTTCTAGGATCTCGCCGATGTTACGGAAGCTTGCGCCCATAACTACAGTGTTGTAGCCGTGCTCTTTGTAGTAGTTGTAGATGTCAGTTACTGAGATTACGCCTGGATCTTCAGATGCTTCGAAGTCGCGACCTTCTTTCGCTTTGTACCAGTCCATGATACGACCAACGAATGGAGAGATTAGGAATACGCCAGCTTCAGCACATGCACGAGCTTGTGCAAAAGAGAATAGAAGCGTTAGGTTACAGTTGATGCCTTCTTTCTCTAGGATTTCAGCAGCACGGATACCTTCCCAAGTAGAAGCAAGTTTGATTAGGATGCGATCGTTAGTGATGCCAGCATCGTTGTACATTTTTACTAGCTGACGAGCTTTAGCTACGCTGCCTTCAGTGTCGTAAGAAAGACGAGCATCAACTTCTGTAGAGATACGGCCTGGGATTGTTTTCAGGATTTCTTTACCGATGTTTACTGCAAGCATGTCACAAGTGTCTTGAACTTGTTGAGCTTTATCAGCGCTTTGTGCTTTAGCGTATTCGATTGAAGCATCGATAAGTGGCGCATACTCTTCGATTTGAGCCGCTTTAAGAATCAGAGAAGGGTTAGTTGTTGCATCTTCTGGCTGGTACTTTTTGATTGCATCGATTTCACCAGTGTCTGCTACTACTGTCGTTAGTTTACGAAGTTGCTCTAATTTGTTGCTCATTTTGATCATCCTATCTATCGCATTACATCTCGTGAGAAGAGAGATGTGGGCATTTGCAAGCTAACTAATGAAGTTCTCAGTGGAGTTTCCAGTGAGCCAAACTTACATTAATTTAAATTTTTCTTCGAACGAACATTTGCACAGAACATTTGATCGCTCGATGAGTAAATGATGTAGCCATATTTATCTGATCTAGCACCAAAGTCAACGAAAAATAGTGCGGTATGGTGACTTCAGTCAAATATATTTCGCTCTAGTAATCATGGGCGATACAAGCAAACGTTTAATACGCTGAGCAAGGTGAATTAATCAACAATAAAACTATGGCTAACACCTTGAGCAAATGTTCCTTGTTGTTACATATGTTCAAGGTGTAAACTTGTGTATCACTTGCTTAGCCATCGAACATTTGTTCTTCAAGCAGGTAAAATAATTGTTAAATATAGGTTGAGTGGTATATGAGTAAGAATATCCAAGATGTTTCCGAAGAAAACACTGATCTCCTGACTGAAGTCGCGGTTGCTTATTATCAGGACGGTGCCACCCAAGAAGAGATCTCGAAAAAGTTCTCTATCTCTCGTGCAAAGGTTGGTCGTATGCTCAAGCAAGCCCGTGATGAAGGTATTGTTGAGATAACCGTTAAGTACCACCCAGTCTTCAGCGCCAAAATCGAGCAACGCTTAATTGAACGTTTTGGTGTTAAGCGTGCACTTGTCGCTCTGGATCAACCGAATGAAGAGCAACAACGACTTCAGGTCGCAGGTTTAGTGTCTAACTACCTAACCAGTACACTAAAAAACGGCATGGTGGTAACAGTAGGCCAAGGTCGTAACGTGTCTTCTGTTGCTCACCATACTGGTGTAATTACCCCTCGTGATTGTAAGTTCGTGTGTGGCATCGGCGGCATTCACCCTAGAGGCGGTATGTTCAATGCTGACCACATCTGTCGACAGCTAGCGAAAAAGTACGGTGGTTCGTCTGAAACTTTGTATGCGCCTGCTTATGCAGAGAATAAAGCGCAAAAAACCGCCTTTATGGAAAACAGCACAGTAAAGCAAACACTCGATCTCGCTCGAAAGGCAGATGTTGCTTTAGTGGGTATCGGAGACATGAGCGAAAACAGTTACATGGTTGACCTAGGTTGGTTTACCGCGGGTGAGGTGGTTCAATCTCGTTTATTACAGGGCGTTGTTGGTGACTTTGCTGGCTATGACTTTTTTGACGTTCACGGTAAAGCGGCAAACACCGTTATGAGTGACCGAGTCATCGGTTTGGGGTTAGAAGAGTTTCGCCCAATCGCTGAGGTGATTGCGATAGCTGCCGAGAACAGTAAACCGCTCGCGTTGTTAGGTGCTTTAAGAACTGGTGTGGTTGATGTAATAGCAACCAGCGTAAGTAATGCACTAACCGTACTGAACTTAGATGAGCAGATTACATTAATTGATAAATAAATTATTTATTGTTGGTCTTCCTTTTTAATGCGCTTTTATTCTGATTAAAAATGGGTGGGTTATTCAGCCTTCCCATTTAATTATATTATTTATACTGTCATAAATTAAATTTATATAAGATTAGGTATAATTAATATTTATAGGTTTAGTTAGAAACTTAATTGGTTTACGTAAATCCCCATTGATAAAGTCGCGTTGCATTTAACGCATCAATTATCTCTTATTGAGAAAGAATTATTAATGGGATTATCCTAATGAGGACAAAACTAATTTGTACTGTAATAACAGCGTTATTAGCTGTTATTACAGTACAAGCAAGCACTTTACCTGCACCAATTTGGCATACGATAACTTTTGTTGACGGCAGTTCTAAAGAACTGCGGTTAATGGGCTCTCAGCATATGTTTTGGTATCAAGACCAAACAGGTAGCCTCTATATCCAAGACTCTGACAGTCAATGGTATTTTGCTAGATATGAAAAGAATGAAGAAGAGCAAGGCAGAATAGTTTCCACTGGAGTTCTAGCTTCGAGTGAGACAGATGTACCTTCTGAATCTAATGTTAGGCATATAAAAATAGAGCCAACATATTTCAATGAACTAATTGAATCACCCGCGGCTAACAACAAGAGGTTTAATTATATAAGGAACCAAAGTTCGCATGAAAGCCGAGCTTTAAATAATAAAATCATAGAGCAGCCATTATTAGTGGTACAAGTTAGCTTTTCAAACGAAAAGGTGGACCATGACTTTCAGTCGACGATATTTGGAACCAATCAACAAAGCGTCCAAGATTACTTTCTAAAAAATAGCTACGGTAACTATAAAGTTGTTCCAGCGAAAGAGAGTGAAGGAACAAAGAATGACGGTGTCATTAATGTCACTCTAGATATTGAACATCCAAACTGCCACTCCAAATCAGAGCGTAATTGCCAAACTAAACTCAATAATGTGTTTGAAAAAGCGTATGAAGCCTTAGACGTGGATTTCAATCTTACTCAATACGACTCGAACAATGACGATAGCATCTCACCTCAAGAACTCTCCGTTATGTTCGTCTTTGCGGGTAATGATAAATCTAGCGGTACACGAAAGACTCCAACGATTTGGCCTCATAAGTACGCTCACAGTACCGTCGAGATTGATGGAAAGCGAATCAGCGCTTATTGCTTGTTTGCTGATTATCAAGACGATCATCAGTCAACCATGGGAGTAGTAGCGCACGAACTTGGGCATTTAATGTTGGGTTTGCCGGATCTTTACTCTTATAAGCATGACGGCTCAATTGGACATTGGGGTTTGATGGGAGGCGGAAGCTGGGCAAGAAAGCCTAGCGACGAATACGCAGGTCAGACTCCAGTAAACATGCTGGCATGGAGTAAAGAGGCGTCAGGTTTTCTTAAGCCAACCGTTCTTTCAGAGAACGGCCAGGTCCAAATTGGCACTATTAAGGGGGAAAGCGTGATTCACCTTGACCCATACTTAAAGCAATTTGGGCCTCGAGCTTATATAGAGAACCGACGCAAAACCGATTATGACCAAGCACTTCATGGCGAAGGCTTGCTCATTACGGCGGTAAATATAGATAACCAGTTCAATAGTGATGGGCCGATGCAGGTTCAGATATTTCAGGCTGATGGCGATGGGCTACTCGAGAGTGGGTTTTCATCCGGCGACTCGGGCGATATTTTCCCCGGTAGAGAGACAGTGACGAATCTCTCCGATGACTCTGAACCATCTTTGACTGACATTACTGCGGGAAGAAGTACCGATGTAACCATCTCAAATATTAGTAGTGATGCTGATAAGGCAACATTTTCGTTAGCTATTCCCGATGCGACCACTAAGTCGTCTTGGGTCACGTCATTTGGCCGAACTTATCCACGTTATAGTACAAATACAAACGTACTTGGGTTCGCCATTGACGTTGTTGAGGGGCGTGAGGATATCGTAGGGCTACACTTCTACGCTAAGGCGACGAGTGTTGCTATGCCGATGTTTTATCGCCTGGTTGAATACCCGTTTCAATCAAGATTTGGTAATGCAGTGATTAATGAAGCTGCTGGACGTCTATTGCATCGAGGTGTTGCGCAGCAAGGTGGTGGGCAGGTTATTTTTGATGAGCCTGTAAAGCTTGGAATTGGATCCAAGTTACTGGTGTTAGAAATTGAAAACGGGACACCTGAATATTCAACACAGTTTTTAGATGCTTACTTGGGTGACGGACAGAGGAAAACGCAATTCTTAGGCGCAATATCTGAGTATAAAACTCGAGGTCTGAGCCGTGGCTTCGGCCAAAACTTCCCTTTTGCGGTACTTTTTGAACAACAAAGCCAATCCAAGCCTATTGTGGTAGATGACTCTGTCGTTACGGAAGAAGACAGTCCGTTTATGCTCAACTTATTGGCCAATGACCTCAACTTGCCTACATCTCACCCGTATTCCATTGAGATAGGTCGTAAGCCTGCGAAAGGTGTTATCAGAGGTATTACATATTTCCCCTCGAACAACCAGTTTGGACGAGATAGTTTTACGTATCGTCTTGTTGATGGTGGTGGATACCAAAGTGATTACGCGACTGTTGAGGTTGAAATTAGGCCGGTTAATGATGTTCCCCAATTTAAGCTCAATAAGATTCAGGTTGGTGCTGTAGCTGGTGAGAAAGTGGTATTCGAAGTAACGACGATTACTGATGTTGATTCAGCTGAACATCAGGTCACTTGGACTCAGACAGAAGGTGCTAGATTAGCATTGAGTGGTACACAATCGAAAACATTGACTATACATGTACCAAAAGGAGCGTTGGAAGGTGAAAAGTATCGATTGAGTGTTAAGGTGGCGGACCCCGTAGGTGGATATGTCGAACAGTCGGTCACTATTGATGTGCGAAGAAAGAAGGCATTGTTGTTGGAAACGAAATCTCTACAAGTCAAATATGGCGATGAGGTAAAATTGTTTCCAAATATAAATGGTGAGGTGAAAACGTTAGATATTTTTGAAGCCCCGCGTAATGGGGTAGCTAATATAATCGATGCTCAGATTGTTTATAATGCGCCTGCAGAGCGCAGGCTGGCTTTATATGACAATATTAAATATAAGGTTTTATTGTCCGATGGTGATGAGTGGGTTGGTTCTTTTGATATAGAAGTTTTGCCTAATGTTTCCAATGAATCAGAGGTGACATTGAATCAAGGTGATTCGTCAGGAGGCAGCTCATCATTTCTTATTCTTTTTATACTCTGCTTACTCTCTAGGTTACGAATGAAGTGTTGAAATAAAACCATAATATAATTATGCATATACGGAAAGGGCTACGATTATTAGCCCTTTTTTGTGTCTTGCCCAACCTCATTTCAGAATAAAAACAGCGTATTTTGTCGCATTTTTTGGAATTAAGTAATATTTATAGGTGTTTAGTTTCACTTGATGGCTATCTAGATCACAAATTTTAACAATCATGTTTTTGAGTGACTTTTCATCTGAAGTCTTATAAATGACGAATTTTTACATAAATTTCAGAGCTTTTATTGCACCTTAAAGGTGGTCGATGTATAGCTTTTGGTTATAATTGTGTTTATTGTCATTAGTGTTGAGCATGTGTTGTGTAAGGGCTCAGGAAAACGAATGACAAGTTAAATATGTTGTTTGTAAAAGCACATAAGGATTGTGAATCAGTTGTTGGTTCGGGAAATGTATTTGTTTATGTAGATGGATATAAACATTACTTATGACTATATAAATAATGTTTTTTTGTATCTGAATGACACTATTGTTACTTTTACGCTGATTTTTAATAAGAATAATTAATAGAACAACGCAACATCGGGGTAGTTTTCACCATGAAAAACGTCAACAGATCTATCGACGTAAAATATTTAAGAACATTTTCACACGTTGCTAAGCACAAAAGTTTTACAGCTGCCGCTGAGTCTCTATTTATGACACAGCCCGCGGTATCTCAACATATTAAAAAGATCGAGAGTACAATAGGGGCAAGTATTTTTGATCGAAAAGAAGGGTTTTTACTGACTAAACATGGAAAAGTATTACTGGATTATGCTGACCAAACCATGTCCATGTATGAGAGGTTATTTGAAGATCTAGAGAAAGTGGAGCTAAGAGATCAATTTAACATAGCGATCGACGAGTCATTTTGTTTCGATTTGGTCAATCGAGTCATTAATGAATTTCGAATGTTAAACAATATCGACTTATCCATAAACAGTTTTACTAAGTCTTCTTCATTGGAGTTGTCGCGTTATGACTTAATATTTACTATGGATAGAATTTCACAGGGGAACGGAAAGTCCTATCAATTAAAAACGGTAAACTATGTGATCGCGTATTCTTGTTCCCTTGACCCTTATGAGTGCTATCCACAGAGAGTTGTTTTTTGCAGTTCTTTGTCTAAGTCATATGTTCAAGAGCTATTAAACGACTACAATGTTGAAACATCTCACGTAACAAGTTGGGTTAAAACAAGCTCATGCCAATTGTTAAAAAATGAACTCGATACTAACGGGACGGTTTTGATCTTTCCTGAGTGGTCGGTATGTGATGAAAAGTGTAAGACAATCCCGTTACGTCAGAAAGTAAATATGTATGTCTGGTGTAGTGATGAAATTTCACAAGAACTCGAAACTTTAGGAATAAAAGATAAAATACAGCAACTTTTTCAGATTAGTGATATTTCAGAATCAGGAATAAAGCATAATATTATGTGACTAATTTGATAATGTTGAAATTGTACTGAAAATGAAACAACTTAAAGCAATAGGTATCCCATAAGGGATACCTTTTTTGTAGATATTGAAACGCTTAACCTTACCTACCACATACATCAATATAACTAAAATACCTCCCATAAAACCTATAGAAATCAAGGCTGCGATGACTAGATTCGGTTGAACCCCAACGATCAATGCCGCCAGTAACTTAACATCGCCAGCACCAAGTACTTTTAGGTACCAAAGTAAAACTCCAACAGCGAAGCACACAATAGAGATCGGCAGGGATGAAGCCAAATAACCGTTTGATAAGGCTACAAACAGGTTAACTACCAATGCAACTTTATTTAAGTTGTTTGGTATTTTTCTATGTTTCCAATCAAAAATACATACAAAAAAAAGTATTGAGAGATTTAAGGATATTAAAAATGAGTAATTTATTATTTCTATGTTCATAAGTAAAGGGTATCTATGATTGGTTCTAATATCAATAAAATTGTAATTAATAATTATTATGAAGACATAAAAATAGTTTATCTATCTATTAAATAAGATTCTGTTATGCGATCATAATAACTATTAATTGGATGTATATTTCTTAATCCGGTAACTTTCATTTCGCAATTTCAATAAGACCAATGGTCGATATACTTTTTAGAGGATTACTATGTACTACCAAACTTTAGCAAAACTAGCTGAACTAAAAATGAAGTTCGAAGATGATATTCGCGGTGTTACTGCGGTGGAATATGCAATTATCGCTGTTGTAATGTCAGCTTTAGTACTTGCTGCATTTCAAACAGATGCGCTTAAAAATGCAATTACAGGTGCGTTGAATGCGGTTACAGCCAACTTGACTACTGCAACTACAGGCAATTAAACGGCCACAAATAATATTATATTAAGGGGCTTGGGCCCCTATTTTAGGCTTAATATGAACAGAATTATTATTCTCCTTCTTATCGCTTTCTCTATTTTTTCGACATTGATATATATCAACAGTAATTATATTTCATCGGACAAAGAGCCACAACAAGTCCAGAAAAAAGAAGAACTCAAAGTGAGTATTTTAGTCGCTCAACAAGAGATCAAGCGCTCTCAACCCTTGACTCCCAATTTTTACGAGAAGAAGTTTGTCCATATATCGGATTTAGACGGCTATTACTATACCTTAGAAAAAGACATTGTTGTTCAACCTGGGGCTCTTTTTAAAGAAGACATCAAAGAAGGTACTTATTTAACACAAGAGATGATTTCAAACCCAGGAGACCGAGATTATATGTATCTGTCGCTTAATGATGGCGAATTGCCTTATTTTTATGAAGTAACAGGCATCGGGGTTGTACAAACATCGACCCTTACTCCTGGCGATAAAGTGAGCTTTGTTTCTACTACATCTTCAAAATCAAACCTAGTAGAGAGTGGATATGGAGACATCGGTGACTTGGTCAGCCGAGTCATTATTAGTGGAGCGCGAGTATTACAGGTGATTAAAGGTAGCGAAGATACCGACTCACAAGATGCTGAAGATAAAAAATACAGCTTAGTTATTGCTCTAAATATGCGCAGTGTATTGAAACTCGAAATGGCTCAAAAAATTGGGGATGTAAATATTATTCCTTCAGAAATTGAAAACCGCTATTTATCTATTCGCAGTAGTGACTTATTAGAAACACAGTTTGGTGTCAGAGAACTACGTGGTAAGGACTAACATGAATTTAAACAAACAACATATAGCCTTGCTATTGTCTGCAATTCTCTCTTGCCCATTGCTCGCATCTGAATTAATGAACTTAGATCAAGGTGCGGCGAAGACCATTAATTTAAAGAGACAAATATCGACAGTATTTGTAGCGAACCAAGAGATCGCTGACTACAAAATTATTGATGGAAACAAGGTTGTCGTTTATGGCGTTAGCCAAGGCACTACTTCAGTGATTGTTTATGATCGTGGCGGAAACGAAATTTACAATGCTGAATTGGTGGTTAATCAAAGTCTAAGGCTACTAAAGCAGACGCTAATCGCACGATTCCCTGATGAAAACGTAGTGGTTTCCAATATCGGTGATCAAGTGGTACTCGATGGTATTGTTGGCAGTGAAGAGATTAAACAGAAGATCAACCGCCTTGTCGGTGAAATGCTTAATAAAGAACGTCGTCGTGCCGCTTACGAACTCAAAGATGCAGACGGTGAAGCGCTCGACGAAATAGAGTACACCGCACAATACAACTACGACCAAGTGATTAATAACTTAAAAGTGCTTACCACCGAGCAGATCAACGTAAAACTAACGGTTGCGGAAGTCTCGAGTTCATTTTTAACCGAGTTGGGTGTGACTTATAGTGACAGCGGTGAGCCAGGTACTTTTGTTAATAAGCTGCTCGACTTTACCGCTCAGGATATTGTTGCTGTTATTTCTGCGAGCGGTGATGACAAGATTGGACGCGTGCTGGCAGAGCCCAATCTATCCGTTATTTCTGGCGAACAGGCTAGCTTCCTAGCGGGTGGTGAAATCCCAATCGCGGTGCGAGACGAAGATGGCATTACCATTTCCTATAAAGAGTATGGTGTTAAATTGGCGATGGTGGCAAAGGTCACGGATACAGAGAACATCCGCTTAACCTTGATACCAGAAGTGAGCTCAATTGATGAATCAAATAAGACCACGACCGGGCTTATTTCCGTGCCTTCGTTACGTACTAGAAGAGCCCAAACTACGGTCCATTTGAAAGATGGCCAAAGCTTTGTGCTCGCAGGACTGCTGACTTCAGAAGAGCGTGAATCGTTAACCAAGATTCCAATTTTGGGTGACATCCCAATCTTGGGCGCACTGTTCAGTCACACCTCTACTAACCGCTCTAAAACTGAACTCATTATCGTCGCTACGGTTAATTTAGTCGATCCAGTTGAGCAAGAGCAGGTCAAACTGCCGAGCTTTAGGCGTACCAGCGACCTTGAACGACTCCTGAGAATCGACCTTTCTGAACTTGATGAGCCAGAGCTAGAAAACACAATCAACCAAGGAGGGTTCAACTGATGAAATGGATCGCTATTACTCTACTAGTACTGCTTGCCTCTGCTTGTACGCATGTTGATAGCACGAACACCAGTGTTATTGAGCAACTAGAAGAACGCTTCGAGTTTGATACAACGATCAGCGAAGATTCAATGTCACGCTCTGTGGCTTTTATTCGAGAGCTGAATGCAAGAGAGCCTAAGTCAACGTTCTACGTCAAATACAAGCCAGATGCGAGTGAGTTCGTAGCTAAGTTTCGAGATAGGTTTAAATCGGAGTCGATTGCCAAAGACAGATATAAAGTCGAGCTTGCTGCTGATGACCAGCAGAAAAACATCCTGATCATAGGGCGATACGTTCGCATTAAAAGCAGTGATTGCGGCGTGATGGTGTTTTCGAAACGTGAGGACTACCAATTTGGCTGTAGTGTTGAGCACAACCGTAACATTAGCTTGGTTAACCCAATCAAAAAGGCGAAGTAGCGATGGACTTAGATATTTTATTTCGTAACTCGTCGTCGAAAATGAAATCGTCGGTTCAAGCGACAGACTTGGTTGTTTCTGACGACAGCACGCTAACTGCATCGATCCAAGATCTTTACGCAATCGAAGGCTTTCCCAAACCTATTGAGGTGACCGATATTGATTTAGACGGTGCTTGGAATCAGTCAAACATCAAGCTGAACCATGTTGTATTGGACCTTCGCAGTGCACCAAACGTAATAGAGCAAGTCTCTGAGATTTCGGTTCGACTGGATGTGAACATCTCTTTACTCGTTCTATGTGATGTTGACTCGATAAAGCTGCGTAACCAAGTGCACGCTTTAGGTGCGACGTATGTGCTGTGGGATTCTGAGCTTGATGCGTTACTTGCGGCAATTAAGTCTACGCAAGAGGGTGAAAGCACCGTTAAAAAAACGCGTGTTGCTAAGCGTATTTTAGTACTCGGAACCAAGGGTGGGATTGGCATTTCATATGTGAGTTCAGTCTTGGCTCACTCTTTGGCTGAACAAGCGAATTTAAAAACGCTTTTAGTCGATCATGACTCAGGGGCTTTGAATAGCGACATCTATATCGGTGTGAAAGGCTTAAAAGCTAAACACAACAGTATCGATTTGAATCAAATTGATATCGACAGTGCCATCGCCAAGACCTACGTACACCCGGTGAAAGACAAGCTTGATTATTTGGTGTTAGAGAAGAACGTCGCTTGTCTCTCTGATCACGCGTCGACGCTCTACAACCTTTCTAATCAACTGATTGATCAATATAACTTTATTATCGATTCAGCGCCGTTGTCTTGTTACGAAGAAATGCACGATCAGGAATTGTCAGATAAGTACCATCGCATCTTTATTGTTTGTGAACCGTCGGTGTCTTCATTGCGCTCTTATAACTCTTTGAAGAAAAAGATAGGTAAATCCGAACACCAAATCATTTTCAATTTAAATAGGCCGGCAAAGGACTTTATGGTGACACTCGCTAGCGCTAAAGAGCGGATCAAAGCCAAGGACAGCATTGACTTCATGTATGAGCCGTCGCTCGAGAAGATGGTGGTCCAGCAAGGCATCAATGAGTTGCTTAAATCCAAGTCCTCGTCTGCTGTGCTGAGTATAGTCGCGACATTGACGGGTAAGAAAATTAAACCTAAATCACGCTTTAGTTTGTTTAGAAAATGAATCAATTAAAAGAAATCTACATTCAACTTCGCGATGAGATTTTCGATGCGTTGGATGCGGCGTCACTCGTCGAAATTAGTAATCAAGAGCTTGAAGAGCAGCTTAAAGACTCCGTAAATATCTTGATCGACAAGAAGCAGTTGCAAGTCAGCTCCTTGAAACGGGTCGATTTGGTTAAGGCACTGCTAGATGAGCTTAAAGGCTTGGGACCACTGCAAGCCTTGATCGATAACGATGATATCTCGGATATTATGATCAATGGACCTTCGGATATCTTCATTGAAATCAATGGCAAGGTAGAACAGTCGCCAATTCAATTTGTTAACGAGAAGCAGTTAAACACTATAGCTAAGCGGATCGCCTCTAACGTAGGGCGCCGTATTGATGAATCTAAGCCACTTTGTGACGCACGCTTAATGGATGGTAGCCGTGTCAACATCGTAATACCTCCGCTGGCGATTGATGGTACTTCTATTTCTATTCGTAAGTTCAAAGAGCAGAAAATTAAGCTCGAGAACCTTGCAGAGTTTGGTGCTATGTCTGTTGAGATGGCCAAGCTTTTGTCGATTGCTAGCCACTGTAAATGCAACATATTGATCTCTGGTGGTACAGGTTCAGGTAAAACAACGCTACTCAATGCGTTATCTGGTTTCATCGGTGAAGGCGAACGTATCGTTACCATAGAGGATGCTGCCGAATTGCAGCTTCAAAAGCCGCATATCGTTAGGCTTGAAACTCGACAAGCCAGCGTTGAAGGAACGGGTGAAATTACCGCGCGCGATCTCGTGATCAACGCTCTTCGTATGCGCCCAGACAGAATCATTGTTGGTGAGTGTCGTGGCGGAGAAGCGTTCGAGATGCTTCAAGCGATGAATACCGGTCATGATGGGTCTATGTCGACATTGCACGCCAATACACCACGCGACGCGATTGCTCGTACTGAGAGCATGGTGATGATGGCAACCGCTAGCCTGCCGATATCTGCAATACGCAGAACCATCGTTAGTGCAGTAGACCTGATTGTTCAGGTAAAGCGTCTTCATGATGGCAGCCGTAAGGTGATGTACATTTCGGAAATCATAGGAATGGAAGGGGATAGCGTTGTGATGGAAGATATTTTTCGTTACGAGGCGAGCTCTGATTTTAAAGATGGGAAAATGGTCGGTGAGTTCAGGACCCCCGGTTTATCAACCCGCTCTGTCATTTATGAACGTGCTAAGTTTTTCGGGCTAGAGCAAGCGGTCAGGGAGATCTTCTCATGACATTCATTCTGATTGCGTCATGGAGCGCGTTGCTGATCTACTTCCTTATTCATCGCTCTCGTCAAAACAAAAAGTTGAGTAGCTTGATCGAGATGGAGGCTGAATTCGAAGGGGTAAAAGGCGTTCGAGCTGTTATTGATTCTCAGCAGTTTGAAGAGAGCTACAAAGCCAGGTTCCGGAAAAGCTATAAGAAGATGGTCAAGGTATTTCAGCCTAATATGTCGCTGAAGCTTATTTTGTTTGTCTGTGTTTCTGCGTCAGCGGTGTATGCCATCAATGAGTTCTTCTTAAGACAGGATTACCCTGTTTGCCTGATGATCGCTGAGCCCGTTTTGTTCTTCGTTTTCTATAACAAGCTCAAACAGAGACAGATGGACCGGTTTAAAACTAATTTTCCAGATGCCTTAAATATTCTGAGCGGGGCGATATCTTCTGGGCAAAGTATTATCCATGCATTCGAATATGTTGGTAAGCAGCTTGATAACGAGGTAGGTAAAGAGTTCAAATTTATGGCTGAGCGCCTACTGATAGGTGAGGCCCCTGACGACGTACTTGAACGAAGCAGCAATACATTCCCTTATTTAGAATATTTTTTCTTCGCTTCAACAATCCGAATCAACCTAGCACGAGGTGGTCAGCTGAAAGATGTCATCAACAAAATTAACCGACTCATGTTTGATTCGAGAGCGGTAGAGAAGAAAAAGAATGCGCTGACCTCTGAAGCGCGCGCATCAGCAAAAATTATTGCTTGCTTACCAGTAATATTCCTGATCATTTTAAAGTTCACCAGCCCAGAGAACTACAGCTTCGTGATGTTCGAAGAGGCTGGTCAGCCGATTTTTTATTACGTTCTAGTAAGTGAGCTGCTCGGGTTCTTTTGCATTTGGCTGATATTGCGGGGTGTTAACTAATGGACATGAAAACCCTGGGTATTTGGGGCGTGATATTTGTAGTTTCAATGGTGCTTGCCACGTACTGCTTGCGATTTTGGGACAACACCAGAGCAAATATTGAAACCCGAAGAATTATTGGTTCGACACGCGAAGAAAAGAAGCGAACCGACTTATTTAAATCGATATTATTTCGAATCAGTTTTAATAAAGATGAAACTAAACGCAAGTTAGTAGCGGCGGGTTTTTATAGTGACTTTCTCGCCGATGCTTATTACCTCCTTAAAATCGTTCCTTTTAGTATCTGCTTGATTCTTATTGGCTTTGATTTTTATAGCGGAGAAACCGAAGTACTGTTTTCTTTGTTGTATTTATTGGGCGCGTTATTAGCGTTTGTTATTGCCCCTGATGCTTATGTGTCTACTCGGGGGAAAGCCAATATTAAACACATTAGTTCGAGGCTACCTTTTTTACTCGACTTGATGAATGTGTGTGTTCATACCGGGATGACTATCGAATCGAGCCTGGAATACTTAGCTAAGGAACTTCATTCTATTGATAGCAATCTTGCTCATGTTGTCCGAGTTACGGTGGAACGTTCACGCCTTGTTGGTTTGGAAAAGGCGCTAGAGGAGTTTTACGACCTTGTACCAACCAGTGAATCGCAAAGCTTTGTGATGACCATGGTGCAGAGCTTGCAGTTTGGTTCATCTGTAGGCCCTGTGCTGGCAACGCTAGCGACTGATATCAGAGAATTGAACATGATGGATCTGGAAGAAAGAATTGGGAAGATGGGGGCAAAAATGTCCATCCCTCTGATTGCTTTTATCATGGTTCCTATTGTTGTTCTCATTGCTGCCCCAGGTATTTTAAGGATGTTGATGTGATTAAAAAGTATTTATTTATCACTGTGCTCTTCGCTTTACTTTCTGGTTGTACAACCGTGAATAATCAACTTGAGACCAAAGAACAACTACTCATAGGGGCCGGCGATTCGCAGAAACTTATCGAGTTCTACAAAGCAAACATACAATCTGACCCTATATATAAAGTAAAACTCGTTAACCTGTATTTAGACCTAAAGGATATCAAGTCGGCGGAGCTATATCGCAATACCTATAGCGAGAGCAACCTTGATAACCCGGAATACATACTAACTAATGCTCGAATTTACTATCAGAAAAAGAACTTTGAACGCGCGCTAGAAGAGCTAAATAAATACCGCGACGAAGGAGGTACCGAATATGAGTATCAACTTTTAACCGGAAAAATTTTGGCTCAGCAGAAGCAGTTTGTCAAAGCCATCGAACACTTTGAAGAGAGTCGTAAACAAGGTGCATCTGATAGAGAGGCCGGTAATAACATTGCCGTGGTGAAAATAATGCAGGCTAATTATTTAGGTGCGACGGACATTTTATATGACCTATACCTTTCGAATCCTAATGATCAAAGAGTGAGCTCTAACTTGATTCTTTCTTCAGTTAAATCTCAAAGGCCAGATATCGCGCTCGAGGTTTTGAAACATTCAAATAGTGATGAACAAGCGCGTAAGCAACTTAAAGCGTTAATGATGTCAATATCTAAAAGCGGAGGGAAGAATATCGTGACACAGTCAACAATAGAGATGGAACAACAGCTTATTGGCTCTCAAGTGAATTCAGGTGGCTTTGTTGCCCCAACATCACGTGTGAGCAAGCTTGATGCTACCAAAGACTTTCAAGCGTCTAAACACAATGTCGGTGGTTCTGTACTTGATCCTAGAAAGCTTAAACCAAACGCAAAGCCTATTTATCGCGTACAAGTTTTGGCAACGTACACTGCAATTCCTTCAGACTTTTTGAATTATTTGAAAACAAACTATGGCGCTGTGTATTCCTATACACATGGGCTGTGGAAGCGCTACTGCATAGGTGATTTCAATGACCTAGATGAAGCCAAGGCGTTTCTGAATAGCATTGATATTAAAGGAGCATTTGTTGTTGATTACACCAAGAAAAGGTATGTCCGTTTATGAGATCGTTTAAACGTAAGCAAAAGGGAGCATTAACGGTTGAAGTCGCTATGGGTATTCCAATTTTCCTCGCGATTGTCTTCGGGTGGGTTGAGATCTGTATTTTGACGTTTTCAATGAGTATGACTGACCACGCATTAACAACGGCAGTGATGAGAACCAAAAAAGCGGGTGACTCGAGTAGTAGTCAATCGATTAACTACGGGCAAATGATCAAAGATGAGTTGGACAAAGCCGGTGGAGCGCTATGGAGCAACGTCGTTAAAGAGGGTAGCGTCATCATTCATGTGAACTATTTCCGAGACTACGAAGGTTTTCTGAAATGCACGGACAACTATGCTACTGCAGATAAGTGTCCGGATAAGAAAGATGAACCAGAAGACATGGCACTTGCAGTTTACGCTTTGGAATACACTTACGATCCCATTGTGTCTATTTGGTTCCCAGATATGCCGATAAAGCGCGAAGTTATTACGATCCAAGAGTATGAAAGATGCTCTTTCAAAATTGGTCAGGGGGCAGGTTGTGCAAGTTAAACAAAAAGGATCGTTTGCGGTTGAACTGGCGATGGTGCTTGTCTTTGCTTCTGGCATTTTCTTAGTTGTAGTGAACCACATGCTAGCGATTAACAAGAAAGGCCAATTGGACAGAGCTACATATTCAATGACCACGATTTTCGCAGAGCGGAAGCAGTTATTTAACGCCAAGATGGATATTTGCGCAGGTGATTGCAGGAAAACAGAACATAACGCCTTTGCAATTGCTTCGGCTTCGATGAAGCGGATGATTCCGAACTTTGACAAAACCAAATTCGGAATGCGAATTGATGAGATAAGGCTCGAAGAGGCTGCCGTTTCTGGAGGTAAATTGAACTACCGAAGGGTTCAAAAGACGCTAACCAAAGGAAACATACAAGGTTGTGACTTTCCTGACATGAGCGATATCACCAAAGAAAAAGCGATTGAAATGCTTCCCGTCACTTCCAGAGGGCGCAGATTACCCATGTATCAGGTTTCATTGTGCTACGAAATCCCAACAAACCTGATTGGTATCGCGAACGGTGAGGTTTTCCGTCTTGTGAGTTCTTCTTATTCATTTGCGAGGGTTTAAGGTGCGTTCAATAAAAAGAAATAAGGGAGTCGCGGGTATTTTGTTCGTCGGCCTGTTACCGATGATGGTTATTTTTATGGCGTTTTCGATGCAGATGTCGCAACAGATGCTTGCACATACAAGGTTACTGGAAGCGGCAGAGGTAGCTAGCCTAGCGCTTATCGCAAGCCCTAGAGAGGATGAAGAGAACAACGTTAAGTATGCACGCTACTTAGTGGATCGTTATGTTGTCGATAATACAGATGATGTCGATGTAGCGGTGTATACCAGTATATGTGAGTACAAGGATGGTTGTGTACAAGCAAGTGGTGAGCTCGCACCGTTCAGCGACTTTGTGGTGAGGGCGACGGCCAAATACACGTCTTGGATTGCATACGAAGACGTGAATTTAAAGCCTGAGTTTTCAGTCAGTGGCCGAGCTGTGACGCGCAAATATCTTCCTCAGCCAGTAGACGTTTACTTTATTGGTGACTTCAGTGGTTCTATGGGTAACCCATGGAAGAACGGAAAAATGAAGTTAGATGTCGTGAAAGAAACCATTAAGCGAGTCGTCGATGACATTGAGGAGTTTAATTCGGAGGAAAAAAGCCGAGTTGCTTTGCTCGGGTACAACCCGCTCCATGTTAAACAGTCTGACGAGATAGTAAGACTTAACGCTTATGGCTATCGTGCTTTATGGCGAAAGAAACATGCTTATGACTACGCTCGGAACTCTCCTGCGACAACGGTTAGACGAATGTTTGATGAACCAACCTTGTATAACGAGATTATAGAGCCATCGCATGGAATGAGTCGATACGAAGTAGAGCGACTTTATAAGCGAAACAATGATTTTGATGATTACTTCAAGTTTTACGATATTCCACTGACTGAGGATTATGACAATTTTCGAGCTCAGTTAATGAGTGCTCAGTTGAAAGCTGGTGGAGGTACCTCTTCTTGGAACGGAATCATTGCTGCAGCACAAGAAGCCAATAAGGCGACTAACCTTAACCCTGAACAGGTGTTTATTGTGTTATCCGATGGTAGCGATAGCGACGAAACCTACTTACAGAAATTGGTGGATCGGGGGTTATGTAAAAAGCTGCGCTCAACCATTTCAGCTAAAAGAAATCGTTTCCAGAGTAATGCACCAACTGAAGCTGAGAAAACAAAAGTGACAATGGGTGTTATTGGTATCAACTATCGCGTCCAAGCAAGTGATGGCTTTGGAGACTGCTTCGGCAAGAAAAACATTTATCACGCCAAAGATGGTGAAGATGTGTACAAGTATATTTTGAATTTGATTAATGAAGAAACAGGAAAACTTAAGGATTAACATGAGATACCTAGTGATTATTTCTATGATGCTGCTCTCTCCAGTTGGCTATGCGAATTGCTTGGGCAATGTCGATGAATATATAACATCGACCAAGTTGGTCTCTTCTCATGTTGTGACGACTCAAGTAACGGGTAGATTGTTAGAGCGTGATGAAATACCGCAGAATGAGCTACTCAATAAAGAGAGTGAGGTGATCCAAATCGCGGCTCAAGACGATGTGTGTTTCTATGACAAAGCGACACAATCTCTAGTACTTAATTATCCAATCAACGTGTATAAGTTGGATGAAAGTCATAAACAAGTACTGGAACAATACCTAAGCTTAGTCGACGATAAATCAAAGATTTTTATTGAAGGCCATGCTGACAGTCTTGGTAGTGAAAGCTACAACAAAGCGCTTTCATCACGTCGTGCGGGGCAAGTGACTAGCTATTTAAAGGAAGATCTTCGCCAAGGAACTCGCATCGTTGAATATGCGTATGGCGAAAGCGCACCCATTTGTAAGGTTGCGGACAACAAGGCAACAGGTTGCAATCGACGAGTTGTCATCACCGTTAAGTCATAATGGGCTTTGTTTTCATTGTCTGTGTTTTTATTCTGTGGGCTGCAGCCTTGAGTGGTGTATAACGAAACTCAAATAAAACAAAAGGGAGCCAATGTTGGCTCCCTTTTTAGTCTTATTATATCTGTGAATCACTACACCGCTAAGCAACTAAACCATAGGTTCTGGTTGATCTTGAATTGACTCTGAGGGAGTAAGATATTCGCACAGCTCTTCGTATGGGATAGGGCGTGAGAAGTAGTAGCCTTGCATCAAATCACAGCCGCAAGCTTTGAGGATAGCAAAGTGTTCGCTTGATTCCACACCTTCCGCTAACACCACCATTCCGAAGTTCTTACCGATAGCAATGATGTTTTGCACCATGGTTAGCGACTGCTGGTCTACTGCAATATTCTCAATGAAGCTTTTATCGATTTTAAGCTCGTCGATAGGCAGTGCTTTCAACATACTCAATGATGAATAGCCAGTACCGAAATCATCTAAAGAGATCTTAATGTGGTTCTGTTTGAGGCCTTCGAAAATTGGTTTCACTAACGTGACATCTTCAATGAACAAGCTTTCAGTGATTTCTAGTGTCAAACAGCTTGGTGAGAACTGGTATTTCTCAAGCGTGGCTAACAGGTGTTCAGAGAACGATTTATGAGAGAACTGGCGCACCGAGATGTTGATCGATAACCCGATCTCTTGCTCGGTCGTTCTATGCAAATGAGCGATTTGCATGATACTTGACTCGATTATAAACGTGCCGAGTTTATGCATTAAGCCAGTGCTCTCCGCGACGGGGATAAACACATCGGGTGGAACAAAACCTAACTCGTCATCAACCCAGCGCACAAGAGCCTCAACACCGTCAATACTCTCATCTGTCCGTACTAAAGGTTGGAAAGCCATGAATAGTGTTTGCTTCTCGATAGCAATACGCAGCCTTTGTTCGACTTTCATCTTGTAGAGGTGAGCGTCTTGCATTGCTGTAGTGAAAATGCTGTATGAGTTTTGCTGCTGTTTGGCTTTGTACATTGAGATGTCCGCAGAGCGAAGCAGGCTATCAAGGTCTTTACCATGCTCAGGGAAACGTGCAATTCCGATGCTACAGCCTAATAGGAATTGAGAGTTTTGCACTTCATAGGGTTGAGATAGCACCTCAATGATACGCTCTGCGAGTCGTTTAATTTCAGACTCACTGGTTATTGGAGTTAAAAACAGAAACTCGTCGCTCGATTCACGCACCAAGAGGCTCAATCGAGAGCGGAATCGCATTAAACGCAGCGCTATTTGTTTAAGAACCTTGTCACCAAAATCATGCCCGTGCGTATCGTTGACGCATTTAAAGTTATCGATATCGATGAACAGCAGTGAGAATTGCTCTGACTCACTTGCCACCCATTTATCGATGTTCTTACGCATGTATAAACGGTTTGGCAGTGTAGTGAGAGGGTCGTGGTTCGCTTGGTAGATAAGTTGACTACGAGTGCGCTGCTCATTCTTGGCAATAGACTTAACCAAAATGTAGAAACCACACTGGATCAAAATAAAAATAATGAAAAGAATGCCAAACTCTTCGATAAACACGGTATCGACGTGTGCAAGGTCGGTGCGACCAACGACCCAAAGTTTGTAATCGGGTAGGTATTTAGCACTGAGTAGAGAGTGATACTTATCATCACTGACAAAAAATGAGTAGGTCTCTTTTCCCGTTTTCGCTTCTTGCACAGTAGCGCTGACTTGCTCTGAAAAGTTAGTGCTCACGCGCTGTAGCAGGTCACTGCCTACTGGTTTTAAGTAAGCATCAAGAGACTCGATGTCACTAGAGAAAAATTGACGGTACTTATCTTGTCTTAACAAGGTCAGTGTATTGTAACTTCCAGCATGTGCGTTGTTTTCAAATACTATAGTGCTGTCTAAGCGCAACCCTGCAGTCATTACGGCATCAATGGTTTTACCATCCACTGAAATCGATTTTCTTAACGGGATGACTAGGCTATCTAGGGACTTTTGAAAATAGGTACGCCCTAGAACCATCTTGTCACTTGAAAGCGCTTCTAGAAAGGAGTCTCGAGTTTGTGGAAGCTCAAGTAAGTTGTCTTGGTCTGCCAGTTTGAGGTTTGAGCTAACAGATAAGTAATCGCCCTGTGTGTTAAGCAAGCCAAATGCAGCAATCGCTGGATGAGTCTCAAGCAATTTATCCAATATTGGACGAATTTGAATAGCGGCAGTACGAGTGAAGTCAGACTGTTGAGCCAGTTGGTGTCCAACGACTTCTAAGAGTGCCTCTTGGCTTGTGAGTAGTGAACTGACCGAGCTCGAAAACAGCTCGACTTGAATATGCTGCTGCTCAATGAAGTCTTCTCTATTGGCTTGCCATTTTGTTACACCTAGCACAGTGAAAAGTATCAAGGTGAGCAGTACGACTAGAGCGTACAGCGACCAGATATTTTTCTTAAATAGAGCCATGGAATGCCTTTTTGGGTTACGACTTTGAACAGAGTGCACGAGACAAACTATTGAGCGCCAATATGATGTATTAAGCTTGTAAGACACATCGATAATGACTAATGATTAAATAGTGTAACGACTAGGTATCGGGATTCTTGAGTAAAAAATTAACATTTATATCAACAATAATGGTTAGTGTTTGATTAATAGAATTTTATTGTTGGCTCATTGCTGAGAGTTTAGCCGAGAGCCGTTACGATATAATAACAAAGTGCTTACCCATGTTAGGAGTAAGCTCATTATGCATGCGGAGTATATTCTAATAGTGGCAGTAAGCGAAGTTGAATTACTGCTTTGTTACGGCGATGGGCAGGCTTTCGTTCGCGCCCCATTCTGTCCATGAGCCATCGTAAATTCCCATTTCATCCGAGTATCCCGCCAATTTTGCGGCTAATAAAATGATGCAGGCAGTCACACCTGAACCACAGCTAAAGAACATTGGTTGAGTTGGCGCTAAGTCCAGCGTAGAAAAGATTTCTACAAGCTCGCTCTGTGGTTTCAACTTACCATTGTTCAGCACTTGTGCGAATGGTAGACAAACTGAGTTTGGGATATGCCCGCTGCGTAATCCAGCTCTTGGCTCAGGCACTTCTGAATCGAAACGAGCTTGAGATCGTGCATCTAGAATATTGGCACTCTTGTTCTCTGAATAGCTTAGGACTTGCTTGGCATCTACAAAGTAGTTGTCTTGAATGTTGCCTTCGAAATTGCCCAGCGTGACTTCAGCTCTGTACGATGTGTCTGTTGCGTAACCCGCATCAATCCATGCAGGTAAGCCGCCATCTAAGATGTAAACATCCTGATGTCCCATTGCCATAAACATCCACCAAGCGCGAGGCGAAGCGAAAGTACCCGAGTTATCGTAAACCACAATGGTGCTGTCTTGGTTGATACCAATTTCACGTGCACGAGTGTTGAAGTGTTTTTCGGAAGGGAACGTGTGAGGGAGTAGGGTATGTTTGTTGCTGAAGTCTTTGTCGTAGTCGAAACGAATTGCCCCAGGAATCATTTTTCCTTTGATCTTTTCAGACTCACTTGGAATTTGAAATTCGATACTGGCGTCTAAGATGATGATGTTGTCTTGCTCTAACAAACGTTGTTGAAGTTGTTCTGGTGAAATGAGTGGCTGATTCATTCTTATTGTATCCATTCTTGTTGTAGTTATAGCTGTTGTTATATGACGGCTAAGGTGCAGCTCTACAGTGGATAAACTGATAGCTGCTTTGTCCGGTGATTTGGTTACTTAATGTATCAAGCGAGACCACAGAATCAATAGGGCAGTCTGTGGTCGGCGCAATGGATACGCGAAATACACTGTTGTCTTGAGTTTGAACCGTAAGATACCGCCTGTGTCCATCTAATGACTGAGTGAGTGTATTCGAAATCACTTTGGCTTCAATGCGCTGCCCAGTTTGTGAAGTCAGTGGAAAGTAAGCAAGAGCAACTAATACGCCGACACCGCACATTAAGATAAATAGACCTATTTTTAACTGTTTCATGAGAGTAAGTCTTTGAAGGTTATCTTGAAAATATAAGTTAGATTCGAAATAAAGTGAATGAACGCCTATCAGATAATTTTCAGTGTTATTGGTTTGAAACGATCAAAAAAGTGAGCATTGCTGCTCACTTTTAGTTGCTGATATTCGAAACTAAACTTTCATTACCACACGATCTGAGAGTTGCTGCTCGATACTACTTTTTGTAGAGGTGGTTGCCCATCGTAAAACCAAATCTCAACGAGAAGTGAATCGTGGTTGACTGGGCTCGCGAAGTTAGAGGCGAACACACCATTGTTTAATGATCCTGCAATCACTTTGCTTGAGTAGTCCGGTTTCAATGTCGAGTCGTCACGAGTACTAAAACGGCTATACACGGTAACAAATGAACGGCCTGTTGAAATACTACTGATATCGATGTCGATATCAAACTGCTCTACAGAGCTGTAATCAAAACCATCGGGTACCACTAAATCACTCATAGTATAAGTTGGTTCCGCTGCTGCACTGGCTACTGGAGACGGAGATGGCGTTGCAGTTACTGGCGTTGCAGGTGTCGCCGGTGATGATGGTGAAGGAGAATCAGTGCTGCCACCACCGCCACCTCCGCCCCCACCACAACCTGCAAGTAGGAGTGGGGCTGTAGCTAAAACTACGGTCATTGTTTTCTTCATGTTCCAAGAGCTTTGTGCAGACATATTATTTTCCTTAGAGAGGTTGCTTCTCAACTCAACGTTATGATGTTCGCGATTATGTTTATCTTTGATACTCATGACGTCTCTCCTTATGGCTCGTAACATTGGTTGTCTGCTGGTGATGTGTACCAAGTTTGGTTATTGTCACCACCTGACTCTGCCCACTGCTTAAACTCTGGGTAAGCAGTTACGATATCCACGTATTCTTGTGGCCATTCCCACTCTTCTGTTGACGTGATAATCAGTGCCCAAGGGTGGTTTTCTGCTGTTTTGAAATATTTACCTGTTGCTGGGTCGCTATCGTCAACACCGATTCCAGAATCAAATAGATTCACTGTGTCAAAGGCCTCGGTTGGTGCTTGGTCTGGCAAGTGAACTTCCCAACTACGTCCTGGGTGCATCGGTAGGTTGTCGCCGTGATAGTAGCCCGGTGTTGCAAAAATGAAGGGGTCGTAAGGCATGTCTGTCCACGACGCAGTACTCACACCGTCGCCTGATAAGTTGATACCGATTTGGAATGCGAACTGTTCATCTTCTTTACAAGCGTTGCTTGTGCGGTAGAAGGCGCATGAAGTATTCGCTTTTTCAGACAAGTCTTCAGCGGCGATAAAGATAGCTTCACTACGACCGTCTTCCATACCTAAATCGGTGAATACGCCATTGTGTTTCATGTATGAGTTAACGGTATCTACCGAGCTTGGTGCAAGGTTTGGTAGGCGAATCGCAAAGCCATTTTTGTAGGTTGCCCCCACAGCCGCTAGGCGACCATCGATGGTAGACTTAACAACCTTACCGTCTTTTAAGATCTCAGTGATGCGATACATGATAACGGCATCATTCATGTCATAGTCGGCTTTATAAGGCCAATTGTCTTCATACGCTAGGGTGGCGTAGCCAGAAGCACTTGGGAAGTAACGAGCCGTTGCGCCATCATTAAGAACATCGACTTGAATATCGACCACCTCACCAGAGGTAGAACCACCAAAGTAGCTCAGGTTAGTTTGTTGGCTGAATCTGAATCGAGCCCAAGTGGTACCCGTTAAGGCATTAATATCGACATTTAAGAATAAGTCGTTCTCACCGGCCGCCAATAAATAATCGGTAAAGACTTGTTCGTTGGCGCCGTCGAAGCTGCCGTCTTGGTTCCAATCTATCCAAGCTGAAAGATAGCCCGTTGTTGAAGCTTCAATAATTACCTTCGAATCGAGGCCAGCTTCAAGTGCGGTTACGAAGCCGATACCACCATTCGTCCATTCGTCATCAATGCCGACGCTTTCATCCGATTGTGGGGAAACGTATCCATCCAGATCTGCATCTGGTGCATCTGTCCCTAACCATGTGACACCATCGAGTTCATGTCGAGGACCATTACTCGCTAGTAGAGTTAGGTAGCTGTCTGGCGCGTCACCGAAGTCGATGTTTGAATCTTCATCAACAACAGGTGCGTTGGCACAACGAGCACCATCGTTTTGACCAGAAGCTGGGCCATTCGAAACAAATTCAACGGCTGGAACAATACCTGCCGCGATATTGGCAGCGTTGTCTGGAGACAGGTTGATACGGTAAATTTTACCGTCTTGATTTCGCGATACGTAGTAGTAGCCATTGACATCAAAATAGCCAGCACCGAACGTACCTAACTCGCCGGTGTCGCCGATGTAGGTTTCGGCACCAGTTGTAGGGTTGAAGCTGTATAAGCCACCAGAGTTATTATCGATACCATATAGAGAGCCATCGCCTGGGTGGAAAGCGAAATCAGTTAATTTCACTGTTGCTGGGCTGCCTGCGATTTTGTTAACGGTAACTGTCGCATTTGGATCAGAATCTAAAGGTGATAGATCAACTGTGAAGAGCCCTTTACCAGTGCGGTACAGGTAGTAAACATGATCGTAAACGTCACCCACATAGAAGGTATGGTCTGTTGGCAGTCCACTGGTGTTGATGACTTCTGCTTGGAAATCCTTGCCTAGGCGCACCAAACGTTTGTTGGTGGTGTCATAACCGTATATGTATCTGTCTTCGAAATCAAAACCGACACCGTTAATGTTAGCGTTCATCCCCGTGTCGTCTTCGAGAAGGGTCGTTGAACCAGTCACTAGGTTAACGCCCCAAACTTGCACAGGGGTGGATTGAAAAAGGTATGCCTTACTCGGGCAAGTATCGAATGGCGCTGCGTTGGCGACTAGGGGTGCACTTAATAGCAAACTTAACGTTGTAATTCTCATATCTGCATCCTTGTGATGGAAGGTCTAGATACTTGATCAAGTAATGTGCCATTTTTAAGCTGTTGATTTTAATGATTTCTATTTTTGATAATTCAAGTTTTTGTTGTTTTCTCAAAATGAGAATTCAAATGAAACTAATCTCTTAATAACTATTTCAATTTGATAACCTTGAGTAGAAGCTAAACTTCAGACATAAAAAAGCCCTGACTTATCGTCAAGGCTTAGGTTCTCGATAGGGGGATATGGTTTAGTCTATCCACACACTGAACAATTAGGCATCTTCATTAAATTCATTTCACGCCAGCTGTGAGACATGGCATCGAGAATCAAAAGTTTGCCTTGTTTTGGTTGTCCAAACTTAGCGATAACTTTGATCGCTTCCAAAGCCTGAGCCGCGCCCACCATGCCAACAACAGGCGCCATCACACCAGCTTCAACACAGCTTAGTGCTGCGTTGCCGAACAGAGCGCTCAAACACTGGTAACAAGGTGCATTTTCTTCTTGATAAGTGAATACGCTAATCTGACCTTCCATGCGAATCGCAGCACCAGAAACTAAAGGCGTTTTAGATGCGTAACATAAGCGGTTCAATTGATTGCGCGTTTCAACGTTGTCGCTGGCATCAAGTACTAACGAATGCGCTTCAATGAGCTTTGCTAGTGCCTCGTCATCAAGTCTGTGGTCGACCGTTTCAACTCTAAGGTGTGGGTTTAACACCTGTAATGATTCAGCGGCTGAAACGACTTTCTTCCTACCAATATCAGCATCGGTGTGAAGCACTTGTCGTTGCAAGTTTGAAAGCTCAACAATATCATCGTCGATCAATGTCAGCTTACCAATGCCTGCAGTCGCAAGGTATTGAGCAGAGGCGCAGCCTAAGCCACCTGCACCTAACACCAAAATCGAGCTCTGTTTCAGCGCTTCTTGACCCTCAAAATCAAACTGCTTGAGAATGATCTGGCGGTTATAGCGAAGCATTTCCGCATCAGACAAAATTTCCATCAGCAAGCCTCGTTAGTAAAGCGTCGAGTTAAACAGTTGAATCTGAACCGTTTCACCGACTTCAACACGACCACGTTCACGCTCTAGTACCACAAAGCAGTTTGCTAAGCTCATTGAGCGGAAAGCGCCAGAGCTTTGGTTACCTGTTGTTTCTACGACAAATTGACCGTTTTCAATCGAGTAGATTCCACGTTGGTAATCAGTACGGCCAGGGCCTTTTTTGAATGCAGACTTAGTTGTTGCAGGAATAGATTCTGGCGCTGTCCACGCAGTATGACCGGCAAGTTTCGCCAGCATAGGTTGAACCAACACGTACATCGTCATCATTGCAGACACTGGGTTACCCGGAAGGCCACAGAACCAAGTGTTGTCTAACTCACCGAATGCGAATGGTTTACCCGGTTTGATTGCTAGTTTCCAAAAGCCGATTTCGCCAAGCTCTTCGAGAATGTCTTTGGTGTAATCCGCTTCGCCGACACTTACGCCACCGGAAGTGACAACTACGTCTGCCAATTCTTGCGCTTTTACAAAGGTTTCTTTAAGCGTTGCAGGGCAATCAGGGATAATACCTAGGTCAATGGCTTCGCAACCAAACGCTTCAATCAGTGGTTTGATACCGTAGCGGTTGCTGTCGTAGATCTGACCATCTTCAAGAGGCTGACCTAGCGGTTTTAGCTCATCGCCAGTAGAGAAGAAAGCGACTTTCGGTTTGTGTGCAACAATCACATGGCTCACACCAAGTGAAGCGATCATTGGAATGTCACGAGGCGTTAAACGTTCACCTCGGCTAAGAACGATGTCACCTTGCTTAATGTCGTCACCCGTAGGGCGAATGTTATTATTCAGTTTGATGTCGTCTTGCTGAATCTCAATGCCTGCATCGGTTTCACGAGTATTTTCTTGCATGATGACTGCATCACAACCTTCCGGGATTTTAGCGCCTGTCATAATGCGAATACAGGTGTTTGCTGGCCATTCGCCTTCAAATGGCTGACCCGCAAAAGACTTACCCGCCAATGGCAGTACTTTACCATTCTCTAGGTCAGCTAAACGCAGCGCGTAACCGTCCATTGCTGAGTTATCAAAAGGAGGTACAAAAATAGGGGAGAGTATGTCTTCAGCAAGAACGTAGCCCAATGCATCTGCCAATGGCAGAGTTAGAGTCGTTTGAATAGGTTTGATTGGTGACAGCAGCTTATCTAGTGCTTCTTCAATTGGCATTAAGCCCGGAGCGTCGCAACAGCCCATAATTGAAATCCTTTGATCGTTATTGTTTTGATTTTGTGGTTGGCAATGGTGGTTCAATAATGATTAAAACACGCTTTTCGTCAACGAAATTGAAGCCACTTTAGCACAGTTTAGCCCCCGTAAATAATGACCTCCCTTAAAATATGGGTGTATTTATTCAAAATTCCGAGTATCCTTGTCTGCCATCCAGAAGGGGTAACAAAAGAGGAAGTTCAATGTCAGGTCTTAGCGAATCAGCGAAGTTGGTTAAAGATGCGCTAGCAAGCCGCGGTTTAGAGACGCCAATGAGTCCTAACCAGGTTAGCCGAGAAGAGAAAAAGGAACGAATCGAACACCATATGCGTGAGATTCTCACTCTACTCGAACTTGATCTTACGGATGATAGTCTGGAAGAAACACCACACCGCATTGCCAAAATGTATGTGGATGAGATTTTCTCTGGTTTAGATTACGCAAATTTCCCTAAAATTACCGTAATTGAAAACAAGATGGGCGTTCGTGAAATGGTACGTGTAAAAGACATTACCGTGACCAGTACTTGTGAGCACCATTTAGTGACGATTGATGGTAAGACTGCGGTCGCTTACATCCCTCGTGGTAAAATTATTGGTCTGTCTAAGATCAACCGTATCGTACGTTTCTTTGCTCAGCGTCCACAAGTTCAAGAGCGTATGACTCAACAGATCCTTGTCGCTTTGCAAACTTTACTTGAAACAGAAGATGTTGCTGTAACCATGGATGCGGTTCACTACTGCGTTAAATCGCGCGGCGTGATGGACGCAACCAGCGAAACCACCACCACAGCACTGGGCGGTATCTTCAAATCTAACCCAGCGACACGTCACGAGTTCTTACACGGTCTGCGTTAATCGCCTGTGATGTGATAAGCACGATTTAGCCTCAGTAAATCGGTAAACAAGATTCTAAGCCTCGCTCTCAGCGGGGCTTTTTTGTACCTGTAATATGAGTTTTCAGGAGCGTGGATAGGAGATCCCCGACTCAGTCGTTCCTCCTTCTCGGGGATGACGGAGAAGATCGGTTTGCTCATAAGAGAAAATACGAGGGTGGAGGTTCAGTTTGTATTCTATTGTCAGCCTTTTAGAAGCACGCGCTGCCGATCTTGCAGAGTGAGCGACTTAGTCATATTCGTCATTCCCTAAAGCGAGGGACGAGTGTAGTAGGGAATCTGATGTCCAGGAGGAATTGTGGGAAAGGTGGTTGGAAAGAGATGCGCTCTACACAGTGCAAAGCGCAAATTTGATTTTAGCTGGTGGAGTGCTTATGACAGGTTAAACAAACGCTTTAAGCTATGAATAAAACCGGACGGCTTATTCTCTGTTTGATAGATGTTCAAGCCATCGTAGAAACTCGCCATGAACTCAACACGGATTTCATCGTCTGTGCTTCTTGATAACCGAGACAGTAGCTTGGCGGTCGCTGCCGCGTGATCATTGGCTAGGCTGTAATCCATACCTAGTCGTCCTTGAATGAACAACCATAAATGCGTCACCAACTTTAACTGCTGAGAGTTAGAGTTTTGAAACTTGTCACCATGCTCACTGCCTACCGTATTGTCGAAGACACTTTGCATCGCTTCACTAGCGTCTTTATTACTCTCAAAACGATAGCTAGTATCGATATGCTCTTTGGTCAGTAGGCCAAGCAGTGTCTGACGTGCTGAATTATCAGGCTTATTCTCACAAGCGTGTTTAAACAGAGCGTGGTTTTCGTCAATAAAAGACGAGAGCTCTTTCTCAAAGCCTATTGCAATCGCAGTTACTGAATCTAAACCTGACTCTTTCAAGCAAACGTGAAGTTTGGTTTTAGCTTGTTGGTTTTCTTCAAGCTTTTGTTGGTTACTAGTTGGAAGCTCAGTCATTACTCTGTAGCTCTTCCCACGTAATTTCTGCTGATTGCGTGTCGCTATTCACGAATGCAGAGTTGCCTGTCAGCATAACTGAAAGGTCCATGGTGCGTTCTGTCATTGCAGCCAATTGCTCAATACCATCATTGTCTAGACGAACAATTTGGGCTTTAAGGTAACCGAATTTACCTTTGTTCTGCTCCCACCAAACGTTTGATTTAGTGTTGAAGCTGAACACACGAACAGACTTTGATAGGCGAGTGGCTTTCTTAACACGTTCAGCGTCAGGTTCGCCCACATCGATCCACTCAAGGATCTGGTCATCTAAAGACTTCTGCCATAAATCAGGTTCTTCGATAGTCGACAACCCTTTAGTAAATTGAAGCTCCGGTGAAGCATTGATACAAAATGCCATGATACGAGCCATCATACGCTGTTCTGTTTCAGAAGGATGCTGTGCAATCGTTAGATTAAAAGAGTCGTAATAGTCGCGGTTCATATCAGTTAAAGAGATACGAAACTTGTAGATTGTCGGTTTGAGAGCCATATGATGTCAGGGTTCCAATCGGATGAGGTGTCTATAGCTGTACCAATGAGTTTTTTGAAATCACAGACTATAGGTAAGTTGCGCATAGTATAAACGAAGTAGAGCAGTTAGCTAGCAAGATGAGGCTTTTGTTACACCATAATTATTTTAAGCACTTATGGTGAACTAACAAGGAAGAACACGGGTTCAATTTAGGTGGTTATGACGTAAGCGTTTAACGATTATGTGGCTGAGAAGTGAGCGCTCCTGAGTCATACAAAAGAATTGATGAAGTGTAAGTAAACACGAAGTGCCAACAATTAAGGTAGTGGCACTTCTTGGTAAGTCTAGATTATTGTTAACTAATATTAATTACGTGTCGCTGTAAATGGCACGAATTCATTTTGCTCTAAACCATTGGGACCTGAGCATCTCACTTTTCCTGCTATGTAATCATCAGAAATATATGTTATTTCATAGGCTGCATCATAGAATGAACTGTCTTTAGCGACGATTTTATTATTTTTTAAAGACATTCTAGCCTCGCAAAAGTAGCCTGAATTGAAGGATATACCAAGTATACCATTTCTTAATACGCCGAGTTTCGGATTTGAGCTTGTACCTCCTTTCAGCGAGACATTCATGGTATACGAGCCACGGCGGTCTCTAAAGCGCTGATAAGCACTAGAATCAACCAAACCCTGTCCAAGGCCTGTCAGCGGCGAATATTTTAGTTGACCACTTTCAGTAACGAAAACCAGTTCCTCAATGTTGTCACCGTTAAGATCTACCATTGAAAAACTCTTGATATCTTCATTCGGCAAAAGTTCTCTAGGTTCACCTAACATAGAACCTGAAGCAACAGCGGCTACTGAAAATAAAGTGGCAATAGAAAGGGTAAATATTGTTCTTTTCATACTAATGTACTCATTTTATTGATGTTTTTTATTAGATTATTCATTTGGTAGCATATCAAGATTGGCGTGTGGATTGAAGATGAATTTATAAAATGAATGCTTAATGCTTGATCTTTAACACACATGTATAACGTTCGTTGTATATTCGTATTCTCAGTACAATTTTCTAGGTTTTCTAGGAATAACAAGCAGGGGTTAAAGTGAGTGCAAGTAAAAACAAAAATACTGACCATATGAGGATTTCTTACTTTTGAGTCAGTTGTGAGGGTGTCGAATATTTTTACTGTGCTGGCGACCAAATGTAATGAACTAGGCTTAGTTTTACGTGGTGGTTAAGTGATGAATATTGAGGTGAACTTTAGATGTTAGATAAAGGAGCTTCGACCTAGTAGCGGCTTTGACCAGAGGTTTTCGTTTGGTTTTTTGTTCTCCGGGCTATGGTTTGGTCTCAGCGCATAATGCCTTGTCTTAATTGTCACTCAAACGATTGGCCGGGTAAAAAAATAGCCAGCAGAGGCTGGCTATTTTTAGAAAGCTTTAAAATACTAAATTAAAGTACTTTGATGCTGTCAGCTTGTGGGCCTTTTTGACCTTGAGATACTACGAACTCAACTTTTTGGCCTTCAGCAAGAGTTTTGAAACCTTCGCCAGTGATTGCAGAGAAATGTGCAAATACGTCTGGACCGTTTTCTTGTTGAATGAAACCGAAGCCTTTAGTTTCGTTGAACCATTTTACTGTACCAGTAACTGTGTTAGACATGATGTTATCCCTAAAATTAATTTTTATAGTGAGCCAATTGTGGCACTGATAGCGTGGAAAAGTTTATTGCTATTGCGTACAACACAACGGGGTTACTAGTAATCCAACGAAATGTTTATATACAAAGAACTTTCTTTCTAGCCGGAATCGAGTCTAAATCAAATCAGGGGATAGTCAATCGAATACATAGGGAAAGGTTGCAGAAACTTGGAGGTAGTCAAACTTTGCATTCCTTAAATATCATGTAGTTACAGTTGTATGGTGATTTCTTGTCGTTTTTGTGAAAAACATAGGTAAGTTTGATGACAAAATTAGAGTGGTTGCACGGTTTTGGTTCGTTCTGCTTTGAGACAATAAAGCCGTTAAACTGCTTTGAACCCCAGTATTTAACGGCTTTATTTATAAAATCATCGTCTTCTTATTTAGGTGCCATTCTTACTTTTTCAATCGATAAAGATTGCCGTTGTCAGTGCTAAAATAAATGTCGCCGTTTGGTGAAGTTTCTATGTCTCTTATTCGTTCACCTAACTCTTCTAGTAGGCGCTCTTCTTTTGTTGCCTCACCTTGTTCATTGACCGTTACCACATTGATATGAGTAAGCTTAAGTGCCCCCGCTAACAGTTTCCCTTTTAGTTCAGGAAACTTATTCCCTTGATAAACCACTAAGCTGCCAGGTGCAATTGAGGGGATGTAGACCTTTTTAGGCGCTTCGATGCCTTCTTTGGTTTCCGAATCACCAACGCTGATAGGGCCCCAATACTCTTTACCATGTGATGTGACAGGCCACCCGTAGTTGGCTCCCGCTTTTATTAGGTTAATCTCATCACCGCCACGAGGGCCGTGCTCAATAGACCAAAGCTTCTGACTTGGGAAGTCGTAGAACAGTCCTTGCGGGTTGCGGTGACCGAAACTCCAAATCTCGTCGAGAACCTTGTCGTTATTTACGAATGGGTTATCGCTTGGTGTGCTCCCGTCAGCATTTAGCCGCAATATCGAACCAGCATGGGTTAGGGTGTTTTGACCGTTGTCTCGGTCACCACGGTCGCCAATGGAAAAGTAGATGTGGTTATCATCGAAGGTAATGCGGCTTCCAAAGTGACGACCTGTGTCGGTTCTCGATTCTGAAACGAATACATCCTGCCAATTAGACACTTCACCATTTTGGTAATCAGCAGAAGCGAGAGTGGTTACTCCTTCATCATCGATGTTTTTGCTATAAGTGATATAGAGTCTGTTTTCTTCAAAGGGCGAAAAGGTGATATCCAACGCTCCGCCTTGACCCTTTGCCCACACATTGGGAAGCCTGAACAGTGTGCTCTGGTCACCGGTTTTCAGATCAACATGTTTGATCACACCTTCTTTTTCTGTGACTAGCATGGATCCTTCGTCTACATAGGCAAGTCCCCATGGAATCACAAGTCCATCGGTTATCTTCTCAGCTTGCCAAGCAAAGGCTATTGTTGAGGCAAGGGGACCAGACACAACAAGTATCAAAGCTGAGGTGAGGATACGGTGATAAGTGTTCATTGAAGTCCCTTCATTGTTGCGATCTAGTGTTAGTCTAGCGTGTGTCAGCGATAGGCGGAAAGTTAAGGTGTGTGAAAAGTGACTATTCACATATTTAGTCCAGCCAGTGTTGTATGGTGATACGAGCTAACGTATGTTTACTCTGCGACAGTCCAATCGATCCTTTCTGAGCACCATGAATATCATACCTGCAACATTCTCTCTATCTTCTATATCTCTATGTTGTGAGGTTGATAAACCAAACCTTTTAACTACGTGTACAGCCTCATGAGCCGTCGATTTGATTTTAAGTCGATCTTACTGGCGTGTTTGGTCATCAGTATCGGTCAACTCAGTATGGGGTTGGTGTTTCCTTCTTTACCCTGGATTGCAAAGGATTTTGATGTATCGCTAGAACAAGCCCAGCTGTTAGTGAGTGTCTACCTGCTAGGTTTCGGACCTTCGCAGTTTGTTTATGGCCCAATTTCAGATGCTTTAGGGCGTAAAAAGGTACTATTGAGTGGCTTACTACTCGCCATGCTTGGTTTGCTGATGATCATCTTCTTCAGCCACTCTTTTACCAGTATGGTGATGGGACGATTCCTGCAGGGATTAGGCACGGGCTGTTGTGCTGTACTGGCTCGCGCTTCCACACGAGACAGATTCAACGGTGCTGACTTACCATTAGCGATGTCTTACATTGCGATGGTTGCGTCGATTACACCTCTTATTGCCCCCGTCATTGGTGGCTTTATCAACTTCCACTTTGGCTGGAGTATGGTGTTCATCTCGCTGCTTGGCTATGTCTCATTAGCTTGGGTCGTATTGGCGTTTAAATTCAAAGAAACCGTTGTACAGATGTCGCCGATTCCCTCACCGAAGAAAATGGCATCGCAATACAAAGAGCTACTCACTTCTCGCTACTTTATGAGCTTTGCGAGCATTGGCTGGCTTAACTTTAGTCTCATGATCACCACAGTATCGGTGATGCCATTCATCATGCAGAACCAAATAGGAATGACATCCGATGAATACGCGATGTGGGCGGTTATTCCTGCGTTGGGTATGCTTGGCGGGACAAGTTTGTGTAACCGTATCCGTCCAATGTTAGGTAATAAGAAAACACTGTTATGCACGCCTGTGTTACACATCTCTGCTGCGTTGTGGCTTTTCTTCTGTCCACTTGAACCTTTGTATCTAATGATTGGTCAGTTTTTAATGATACTCGGTAATGGTATTGCGCTTCCTTGTGCTCAAGCTTTGGTGATGCTGCCTTACAAGAAGAATGCAGGCGCGGCGGCTGCGATGTCGGGCGGTGGTCAAATGGTTGTGTCTTCGATTGTCAGTATGGGGCTGGTTAAGCTTGGCCTAGGAGAGGCATGGCATTTATCACTGGTCATTGCGTTATTCACTGTGATTACGTTGTTTAATATCCTTCGAGGTTTTAGTAGCCAAGAAGCCAGAGACGCACAGCTTAGCTAGTCAAATTAGCTAGCGAACTCAAATTAAAAAGGCCATTGAAGTGATGAATTTCAATGGCCTTTTTAATGTTCAGCGTTTTGGTTTAACTTGCCAGAATATTGGCTATTCGCAGACCACGGCGACTTTCTCGCTTGCGGCTGTTTTGGCTGGAACCGGGTGGTCGATCAGTCGGATCGGGGACTCATACAGTGCAGACAGTGCTTGTTCATCAAGTAACTTATCGGCGCTGCCTTCAAACGCAATCTGACCTTTCTTCAGAGCAACGATGTGTGTTGCGTAGCGCAGTGCAAGGTTCAAGTCGTGAAGAATCACGATAACACCAACGTCTTCCTTTTTGTTCAGCTCAGACAGTAAACCCATCAGTTGGAATTGGTGATGAACATCCAGTGCTGATGTTGGCTCATCGAGGATCAATACCGGAGACTGTTGAGCAAGCAACATAGAAACCCACGCACGTTGGCGTTCACCTCCGGACAAATCGTCCGCTAGCGCCTGTGAAAACTGAGCAACGCCCGTTCTCTCCATTGCTTGTTGGATGATGGATTTGTCTTCTGAGTTCCAACGACCTAACGCACCTCGCCAAGGAAAGCGCCCTAAACGAACCAGTTCTTCCACTGTTAAGCCTGCAGAAGCTGGGAGCTTTTGCGGCAAATACGCAATCCTCTTTGCTAAGTCTCTGCTTTTTAATGAAGAAAGAGATGCATTGTTTAATTCAATAGTGCCGTAGTCTGGTGACATCTGTCCTGAAAGCAAGTTAACCAATGTCGATTTACCAGAGCCATTGTGACCAAGAACTACCGTAAGCTCATTGGTCGGGATGGAAAGCTCGTCAATTGAGAGAATGGTTCGATCATCACGAACGATTTTGATGTTTGAAAGCTGAAACATGTCAGTCCTGTCTCTAGACCAATAAAGCTACTCAATAATAGCAGCCTTATTAGTCTCTAAAAGCAGCTTTACTGGTCTCTAAAAATAGATGGTGAAATTAAACGGTTATCTTGTTGTCTGGGTGTCTAGGACAATCGTCACAATATTTACCGGAGTCGCATTTGTAGACTAGGCAGCAGCTGACTCTAATCAGTTTAAGCATTCCAGAATCGGAATCGACCTTTAGGCTGTCTAAGTGACTCTCAGGTAATTGGCATGCTTCTAACCAAAGCTTAGCTTGTGTAGTGATGTATTCGTTGGTCAGGCTGGGCTCATGTCGCTGTAATTTGATCAGACTGCCTAACAGTAGATCTGCCAACAAATGGTTGGTAAATCCCGGGCGAATGCGTGTCCATTCACTTATTTGGTTGCGGAAAAACTCAGTGAGTTCCAATATGGCTTCACCCGCATGTGGGATTAACTCTTCAGGTGTACCGTGTTGGTGATCACCATTGAAGAAGCGGTACCCTGTGACGAACTCTTTATACCTGAATTGACCGATATTCTTGATATCTGGCAATGAATGAAGGCCATAGATAGAAACGAAGGTGACGTAGATTGGCTGCCAGCATACTAAATCCCAGGTTCGGGTTAACCAATAGGCTTTACCTGCCTCAGAATGATTTTCCGCCAAGCCATCGTAAACGCGCTTTATCTCGATATGGCTTTGATCATTTGTTATGGCAATACTTTTGCTGCTCAGAGAACCATAACTGCCGCTTAAATAAGGGGTAATCTGTTTTGAATAAGCGAAGATTTTCTGGTGTAGAGAAGGGGCTCTACGACGAGTGGCCATGTTGTGCCGCTGGGAAAGCATGTTAAACCAGTAAATGATAATCAGTTGCGTTATCATATCGAACCTTATCGATGATAACCATACAAAATGGAGCATCTCCTCGGAGAACTCTAATTGTTGAATTTATAAATTGAGTGCGTCTTAGTCATTTTTAAGTGATAAAAGCCTCTTTAAATGATAAAAAGTAATTCTGAATCGACTTAATTGCTGCCATTAGCGAGATTATAAAAGCGTGACTATGAACACACCTGCATTTGACCGTATCAGCCGTGTCTTGGCTTATATACATGCGAACCTCAACTCGACATTATCTTTAGAGGATATTGCGAAACAGAGCTGTTGGTCTCGTTGGCAGCTGCAAAGAGTGTTTCAAGCCGAAACTGGGCTTACTGTGGCGAACTACGTCAGAGAGCTTAAGTTAAGCCAAGCTGCTGAAGAACTGTTAGATACCAAAGAGCGAGTTATCGATATCGCACTTGAACTAGGATTCAATTCAGAAATTAGCTTTAGCCGTTCGTTTAAGCAGATGTTTGGCTCCAGTCCGAGTCAGTATAGAAAAGTGGGCAAAAGAGCAGGGCTTAGAAAACCGATACAAGTATCTGAAACGGTAAGCGCTGCTGATAACGGTTCACTCAGTTTTGTTGAGGTACGCATTGATGAAAGAGAGTCATTCCTTGTTAAAGGTATTACTTCAGAAATAAGTGGCTTGTTTTCACTGACACAAGATTTTGCAGAGAAAGTCCCTCAATTGTGGTCGCGCTTAGAAGGGGAAGTGACGCTTCCTGACGACAATGCTTATCAGTTCACTGGTGTGGTTGATCTCACTCAGGCTTGCTTTGATGGTACCAATATTCATTATTGGGCGGGAGTTGAACTGAATGATGAGATTTCAATTCCTCAATTGCCGAGCATTATCTCTGACAAGCTAGAGATCTTAAACATTCCAAAGCAAACCTATGCCGTGGTCAAACATTGTGGTCCGATTGAGAACCTTAGACACACTCTGAGTTGGTTTGTACTTAACTGGCTACCGAGTTCTGGCTATCGAGGTGTCGATGGTTATGAGCTCGAAGTATACCCATTAGCCTATCAAGCTCATGCCACAGATGCAGTTATGGAATACTGGGTTCCCATTATTAAATCGTAGTCATATCTGTGTTTTACGTATTCTTTGTAAAGCCTCTTACTCAATAAGGTCAATTGTGTTTTTAATCATCAATTGACCTTTTTTCGTTATAAATCGGCCAAGTTCTTCGTGAACTTGCACCAAATTGTTAATTATCCCTTTTATAGATACATACAATGCAAATGAGATTTATTACTATTTACAATAAGCATTGGTACCGAGGGAATCATGACCACTCACACTCGTTTTAAGTATTCATCACTTGCAGTTGCATTGCTCACTGCATTTTCAGCGCAAGCGTTGGCGGAAGAAACCGTTACAGCGGCAGATTCGAATGTAGAAACTGTCACAGTTATGGGCAAAGCGTATCGTAATACCGCGACTAAGTCGGCACTTGAGCCAGAAGAAACGCCTCAAGGTATTACCGTTATTGATGAAGAACAGTTAGAGCAACGTGGTGTTCAATCTCTGAATCAAGCCCTTCGTTATGCACCGGGTGTTGTAACTGAAAACCGTGGTAGCTCGGTAGCAATGTTTGACTCTTATTCCATTCGTGGTTTTAGCACGAATAACGTTAACTACTACGATGGTCTTTCGCTTCAATTCTTAAATGGTTGGAACCTACAACCACAGATAGATCCGATTGCAATGCAGCAAGTCGAGATCTTCAAAGGGCCTACTTCTGTACTTTATGGCGCGATGCCACCGGGTGGTATGGTGAATATGATCGCTAAAGCGCCACAAACGGAACCGTCGACTAAAGTTGGCGTTGCGACAGGCTCACGTAATTTACAAGAAGCTTCGATCGATACTACTGGTCAGTTTGGTGATAGTGATTTTTCTTACCGTTTGATCGCACTTGCTCGTAAGCAGGACAGTCAAGTTGATAATGCAGAAGAAGAGCGTTACCTAATTGCTCCTTCTGTGGACTGGCAAGCAACAGACAGTACGTTGATTAACTTCAACCTGTACTACCAAAATGATCCTTCAATGGGTATCAACTCGTCAATGCCACTAGACGTGTTGAAAGCAAGCGATCCATCGGTTTCTATGGGTGATAAGAACTGGAGCAAGTTTGAGCGTGAAGTTCTTATGGTCGGCTATAAAATCAACCATGAGTTTAATAGCAATTGGACATTCCTACAGAATGCTCGCTATACCGATGCTTCTTTATACCAAGAGAACACTTATCATGTGAGTTACGACCCAAGCACACCCAATCAGCTGGATCGTTACTTGTACTCTACCGATGAGAGCTTTAAAGGGTTTGTTATTGATAACCAATTGAGCGGTATTGTGGATGTTGGTTCAGTAGAGCATAACCTTTTACTTGGTATCGATTACCAAGACCTAGACGGTAATGTTAACTACTCATCGTATAGTGCGAATGGCAGCGGGTTTAATAGCTTTGATCCGTTGAATCCGAACAATGATCTACTAGACCGCAGTGATGTGACTGAGACGGGTGAATATCTAGATGACACGACGTCAAGCCAGCTTGGGTTCTACGTTCAAGACCAAGTTCGTCTGGATGCATTAGTACTGATTGCCGGTGCGCGATTTGATCACTACCAATCTGAGAGTGATTACTACGCCCATGAATCTGATCACAAGCAGTTCACTTACCGTTTAGGTGGTTTGTACCAGTTTGATAATGGTTTAGCACCGTTTGCAAGCTATGCGACGAGCTTTGAACCAGCTCCGGGTGTTGATAAAGCAGGCAATGAGTTTGATCCAGAGAACGCACAACAAGCAGAGATTGGTGTGAAATACCTGTCTGACGATATGTCGAAAGAAGCAACGGTTTCTTTATTCCATATCGTTAAGCAAGACATGTTGATGACAGACCCGACTAACGTTTATGGCCCAAGAATCCAAGTGGGTGAAGTGGTATCGCAAGGTGCGGAACTATCAGGACGTTGGTTCGCGACAGAAAGCTTCGATATTGCGGCTGCATACACGTATGTTGACATGGAAATCACTGAAGACTCTAGTAACGGTTTAGAGGGTACGACACCGATCTATGTACCGGAATATACGGCTAATGTGTGGGCTAACTACAACGTATTTAACGGCATGCTAGCGGGTTCTCGATTCAGTGCAGGCGCTCGTTACGTAGGCGAAATGCAAATGGATGCAAGCAACACGCAAGGCAAAGTACCGTCTTACACGGTTGTTGATTTGTCGGTGGGTTATGATTTAGGCGCAGCCAGCGACACACTATCTGGTGCAACGGCTAACCTAGCGGTGAACAATATTTTCAACGAAGAATATTACGCGTGTTACGACCAATCGAACTGTTGGTTCGGTGCTGAGCTGTCTGTAGAGCTAAGCGTGAACTATGAATTCTAACTAAGTTAGCGTTCCTAATTTTAAAGCAGCCTTTCCTGGGCTGCTTTTGTCGTTTGTAGCAAATATCGAATTTAGATTAAGTAGGCAAATATATGAGCTTAAAACCAATAGCTTCTCATTTTTCTAAAGCAAAAAACTTGAATACAAGGCTCGTTCTAACGATGTTAGCGAGTGCTTTATCGTTTAATGCAATGGCTAATTACCAAGTTGAAGACAGCGAGGGGGATAAAACCCTTGAAGCTCAACCCGTTAGAGTGGCCGCATTGAACTGGGACATTGCTGAACAAGTGATTGAACTCGGTGTAACACCCGTCGCAGTACCTGATATTGCAGGGTATAGCGATTGGGTTGTGCAACCTGCGATACCAGAAGGCGTGGCGGATATTGGTACTCGAACTGAACCTAACTTTTCTGCACTTAAGAAGCTCAACCCAGATGTGATTCTTATCGCGTCACCCCAGAAAGATCTTCAGGAACGACTTTCTGAAATCGCCCCCGTGCTTTACTACCAAACATACAGTGAACAGCACAGTAATGCTGAAGCTGCTATTGAGAACTTCAAGAAGATAGGCCAATTGCTTGGTAAAGAAGAACAAGCGAACAAGAAACTCGCTGCGATGGATGCGCGTCTTGATGTTCTTAAGGCTGAACTAGATAAAGCGTATCCGGGAGACAAACCGAAAGTGACCTCTTTCCGTTTTGCGAGTACCACTTCGGTATACATTTACGGTGATAACTCGATTCCTCAATATGCGCTTGAGCAGCTAGGCTTCGAAAATGCGATGAATCTTCCTGTGAGTCAGTGGGGCATCAGTCAAAAGCGTATGACTGAGCTTAAGAACGTTAAGGGTGGCATTGCGCTATACTTTGAACCTTTCCCATATCAAGACAAGTTAGATCGCTCTCCGGTTTGGAAGAGCATGCCCTTTGTTCGCGATGGTCAATTTAGCCCTGTAGCAGCAAGTTGGAGCTACGGCGGTGCTATGTCTATTTTGTATAACGCAGAAGCTATGGCGCAATCGTTGTTGACGCTAGCGGAGCAGTAATGAAATCCAGTGGTTTGATGATGGGAGCGCCGTTATTTATCGCCGCCCTTATTCATTTATGGTTAGGTCAGTCTGAATTTGGCCCTATTGGTGAGTTGCTCCAGCAAGCCTCACAGATCAGTGACATCGTTACATTCAATAAAATGGTCGATGATTCATTCGAGTTGATGGCATTAATCTATGTCAACTTACCTCGTTTAGTGATGGCGATTCTGGTTGGTGGAACACTCGGCACCATAGGTAGTTTGTTCCAACAGTTAACGCAAAACCGCATGATGTCTCCCCTTACACTCGGTACATCATCAGGGGCATGGCTTGGTCTGGTCATTCTGAATGTGGTCGCGCCGATGTTGGTTGCTCAATATTCGGTTTGGTTTGCGCTGATAGGCGCGCTGCTTGCAATGGGTCTGATTGTTTCGATTGTTGGCATCAAAAACATGAGCGGTTTACCGATTGTTTTGGCGGGCATGGCGGTTAACTTACTGTTAGGCGCATTCGCGACTGCGATTATTTTGCTTAACGACCAGTACGCGCAGAACCTGTTTGTATGGGGAGCGGGTGATCTCGGGCAGAATGGCTGGGAGCAAGTGCTTTGGCTGATGCCTAAGTTACTGCCAATCTTTGCTATTTTCCTGTTGGCTCCAAGAGTTTTGACTCTGCTTTCAATTGGTACAGAAGGGGCTGCTGCGCGTGGTCTTAACATAGGTACGACCTTCTTTGTGTTAATGGCAATCGGCGTTTGGCTGGTTTCCGTGTCGATTACCTCGGTGGGTGTGATCAGTTTTATTGGATTGATTGCGCCAAACATCGCGAGACATTTGGGCTTTTTAAAGGCGAAATCTGAACTCATCGCAAGCTGCGTGTTAGGTGCACTGTTGCTTTGTGTGACCGACAGCTTGGCGATTTTCTTGGCGCAATGGTCTTTGGATATGATTCCAACAGGAACGGCAACCGCGGTGGTTGGTGCTCCAGCTTTGATCATTATTGCTCGCAAACAAATGTCTGCCCAAGATCAAATGTTTTTCTCGATGCCTAAAGGGCCGAGGTCTATTTCACCTTTGGCTTATTTCTTGTTGGGCTCGATGATCTTTGGTTTGTTGGTGTTAAGCACGCTGACACAGCCATCTTCTGATATGGGCTATTTTGTTATCCCAGACGCATTTGAATGGTCGATTCGCTGGCCGAGAATATTAACCGCAATATTCGCTGGTGGCGGCCTAGCAGTGGCGGGTGTGATTTTACAAAGATTGGTCTACAACCCGCTCGCAAGCCCGGACATTCTGGGTGTGTCGGCAGGTGCGGTTCTGGCGTTGATTTTCAGTAGCTTATTCATGGGTTATTCGATTCACTCATTGAGTCCTTGGATTGCTTTCTTAGGCAGCGCGATTGCACTCTGTATATTGCTATTCCTTGGTAAGAAACATCAGTTTGCGCCATCGATCTTGATCCTCACTGGTATTTCGTTGACCGCAGTTTTGGAAGCTTTGGTGCAATTCTCTTTAACGCGAGTGGGTGAGGGGAAATACACATTATTGGCTTGGTTAGCAGGTTCTACGTATCGTGTTGAACCTGAAGCTGCAATGATACTGGCTATCGTGATCACCGTTTGTATTGGCGTAGCTTTACTGTTGAGTCGTTGGGTGACATTAATTGCGACTGGCCGTCAGTTTGCAAGTGCAAGAGGGCTGAACATCAACATCGCCTATGTGGCTCTATTGTGTATTGTCGCGATTTTATGTTCGATGGTCACAACCACCATGGGGCCGGTCGCTTTTGTTGGTCTACTGGCTCCACATATTGCGGCGATGGTGGGGGCTCGCTTGGTTCGTGAACAGATCATCTTATCGTTTTTGATTGGTGCGGCATTGATGTTATTTGCTGATTGGTTAGGGCAAGTGGTGGTGTTCCCAGCGCAACTTGCGGCAGGGACGTTGGTTTCCATTATTGGTGGCAGTTATTTCATTTTTTTGTTACTGAAATCTCGAACAACATAGCTTTTGCTCATGACCTAAAGCCACTGGTATTCAAAGCTACTGGCAATCAAAGCTATGAATAAAAAAGCAGTGAGTGGGGCGATCCATCACTGCTTTTTTGTTTGTGTCGTTTGTGTAAAGGGGGGGAGGAGTTAAGCAACACAGGTCTCGCTTCTTAATGTGCAAGTTTGGCATATGTTAATAAAATGTATAACCTAAAGGTCTGACCACTCATAAGGTAGCCACCATGCCAAACCTCGATCGTATTACTTGTTCTATCGATGAAAACCAAATTGCGACGGTTGTGTTGAATCGACCCGATAAGCTGAATGCTATTGATATGGCAATGTTCCAAGGTGTGAATAACATGGTCAATAAGTTGAAAAAGAACACCGAGATTAGAGCTGTAATAGTGAAGGGCGAGGGACCTGATTTTTGTTCAGGGCTTGATGTGAAGTCTTTGCTGACCAGTAAATCTGGCGCGATGAAGCTATTGTTCAAATGGTTACCAACATTACCAAACTCCGCACAACGCTTTTCATTGGGTTGGCGAGACATTCCATGCCCTGTCATTTTTGCGATTCATGGTCGGTGTTGGGGAGGCGGTCTGCAATTGGTCAGTGGCGGTGACTTTAGAATTGCTAGCCCTGATGCGAACTTCTCGATACTGGAAGCAAAGTGGGGGCTAATTCCAGACATGGGAGGCGCTATCGCATTTAGAGAGCTGATGCGTAAAGATCACACCTTAGAAATGGCGATGACGGCCAAAGTGATCGACTGTGAAACCGCGAAAGGATATGGGTTGGTGACCAAGATTGCTGAAGACCCCTACGCTGAAGCCTATGCCTTGGCACTTGAGTGCGCGAATTGGTCACCAGATGTTGTCGCTGCTAATAAGAAACTCTACAACAAGACTTGGTGGTCAAGCCCGGGTGTGGCGTTATTCTACGAGACTTGGCACCAAATCAAATTCGCTTTAGGCAAGAACAGAGCGATAGCAGCACAGCGTGAAATTCATCCTGATAAACCACGCCCCTACTTAGCGAGAAAGTTCAAATAGCGTTTGTACAGGAATAATCGATATTCCCTTTGTTTATAGGGCATTGCGGCAACCTTAGAGCAATTTTATGTCTAAGGCTAAATGAGCATCCTGATGAACAAAACTTTTACCTACTCTCTAGCTGCCACCGCTATCCTAACTAGCTTAAATGCGTTTGCAAGTGGCCTATTTTTGCAAGAAGCTGTCGTTGCCAACGCTGGTACTACTGGTGCTGGCGACGGTGTTTACACTCGATCTGCAGCGGCGATGTGGACAAACCCTGCCACGATGTCTCACATGGGCGAAAGTAAGACGACCATCAACACCATGGCTTTCGATCTTGAGATGAAATATCAAGATAACGGTGACAAGCAAGATGGTAAAGCTCACTCAGTGATGCCTTCATTTGGCGCATTCCACGCTCATCAAGTCACTGACAAGTTACACCTTGGTATTGCACTTGGCGCAGTAGGGGGCTCTAGCGTTGATTACGGTAACGAATGGGCAGGTCGTCTTTTACTTCAAGAGATTACGCTTACTGCGATGCAAGTTAATCCATCACTGAGTTACCAACTGAATGACCAGTGGTCGGTTGGGGCAGGTGTACAACTAAGTTGGGCTGCATTACAGCAATCATCTTCTCTTTTTACTGCTAAGCAAGACACTGATTGGGCTTATGGCTATAACCTCGGTGTAATGTACACACCAACAGACAAGCTTAAGTTGGGAGCAAGTTACCGCTCTAAACTGGAGCATGAATTTAACAATGATGTAAACGTTTTTACCGGTGGCCAGCGTTCATTAAATACTGGTATTGATGTACCTGAAATTGTTGATGCGAGTTTGAGCTATGCGTTTAACTCTCAGCTTGATCTATTAGCTAGCGTGCAATTTCACCGATGGAGCCAATGGGACAGTACTGTTTTAGATCTAGGTACAAACCAAAATGGTGGTATCCCAATTAATCAAACCCTAGTCCGCGATTGGGACGATGTATGGAAGTTTGCAGTTGGTGCAGATTACCAGCTTAACTCAGACTGGCGCTTAAAAGCAGGCTTCTCTTACGAAACTTCACCACAAGATGACCCAACATTGCAGTATGTTGACTTACCTGTTGGTGAACAGTATCGCTACTCGGTAGGTGCTTCAATCTATTGGGATGATATCTTGATCGACGTGTTCTATGAGTACGCAGATTTGGGTTCAGTTGATATGAACCGAAGTGGACCAAAAGGTAATACTTTGCTAAACGGCTCATTCGATGGCCGTATCCACTTTGTTGGCGTTAGTGCGACCTTCTAATGACATTACGTAATCTATTACTTGTTGCTGCGGCAATGCTTGGTTCGATGGGTGCTTTGGCTGAAGAGAAGCACCCAGATGACTCGACTAAGATCGTAACCAAAGCTGGCGTTGCTTATAACGAAGATCTGCAGTTCTCTGGGTCTATTGGGTTAGATGAAGCACGAATGATCAATGCTCGTATTAACGCTGATGGCGAAGAGTGGCGAGTAGGCGGTTCATGGTTGTTGCCTATGGGGATCGTCAATTTCAACTTTAGCCGCTCTGAATACGACAACGATGCTTATAAGAACAACTACAGTATTGGTACGTTTATACCACTGAGTTATTTCGACATTGAGCCGTTCGGTTGGCAAATCTTCCCTATGGCGGGCTACAGTTATAATGATGGCGAAGTAGCGGTTTTCGATGATGATAACGTTGGCTCTGACTATGTATTGATGCCGAGTGCAACACACGGTGGTTACATTGGCGCGTTTGGCTTAAAAACGATTACGGATGAGTGGTCTATCATGGGTTTCGGTGGTGGTTCAATGGGCTCTGATGATTATTCAGGGTATTGGGCTGGTGTCGGCGCGAGCTACAAGTTGAGTGATGCTCAATCATTCAACTTCTTCACTATCTTTGCTGAGGATGACTTCGGTGAAAATAACAGTGTTGGCGCTTCTTACACCTATGAATTCAAATAGTTATTCTCACATATCATCTTAGATAAAAGAACTGAGTGTAGGGGCTTTGTTGCGTAATTCGATGGAACTAAATCAGGAAGTTACGATCTGATCGGCTACACCCATCAATCGTCGTAGCCTTATGCCGAAACCTCGTTACAAAACAACTAACTGGAAGCTGTACAACAAAGCCTTAATAAACCGTGGTTCCCTGATCTTTTGGATTGATGAGGAAGCGATAGCCGAGTGGAATCAAAACAAACAAGGTAAGCGTGGTAGACCTCGCCAATTCAGCGACTTAGCCATTACTACTGCACTGATGGTGAAACGCGTTTTCTCTATGCCGTTGAGAGCGCTGCAAGGATTTCTAGACTCCGTATTTAAGCTGGCTAACATCCCACTTGTTTGCCCACACTACACCTGTATAAGCCGCCGAGCTAAGGAAGTTGAGGTTTCATTTAAACCCAAAACCAGAGGAGCAATACAACATCTGGCAATTGATGCCACTGGCCTCAAGGTTTATGGCGAAGGTGAATGGAAGGTCAAGAAGCATGGTACTGATGGGAAGCGCAGAGTCCGGCGTAAGCTGCATATCGCAGTAGATACAAGCACCCACGAAATAGTCGCAGCAGAGCTGAGCTTATCTAACGTAACCGATGCCGAAGTGCTCCCCAACTTACTCAAGCAGACACGTCGTAAAATCATTGAAATATCAGGTGATGGCGCTTATGACACAAGGAACTGCCATGATGCCATACGGATAAAGCGAGCGGTTCCGCTTATCCCGCCACGAGAAGGGGCAGCCTTCTGGGAGCAAGGACATCCTCGCAATTTAGCATTAGGTTGTCAGAAGCTCTACGGCTCCAACAAGAAGTGGAAAAAGCGTTATGGCTATCATAAGCGCTCGCTATCAGAGACAGCAATGTATCGAGTGAAACAGTTGTTAGGTGGGAAATTAAGCCTGAGGAACTACAACGCTCAAGTGGGTGAGACTTACGCCATGATTAAAGCGCTGAACAAGCTTACAGGGCTTGGTATGCCTGAAACTCAGTATGTTGTTTAATAATCACTCAATTTCGGGCGGTTTGGTTTTCTGTCCGAATTACGCAACAAAGCCGTGAAAAGTGTAACGCTTTAGACGTTAATCATTAGCTCTTTGTTTAATTAGAAATTCAATCAAGGCTAAGAAATCAAAGATAAGTCTTAACTCATACTCATTCGTTAGCTAAGACTTATCTTTCTTGCTCATCACTGTAAAAGAATCGATGTTTCCAGTAGGTGTTGCGCCTCGCCACTTAGATGAGGGAGCTCTGACATGATTCTTTTCAGCTTGTCGTCGATAGACTCCACTTCACTCAAAGAACGAAACGCAAGAATAGCTTGCTCAGGCTCACTGCTCACATAACCTTTCAACGTATTAAGTTGAATTTTGTTCGCGTTTTCGACTTTGGACAGGGCGATATTGATTGTCTCAATATTGATAGTTAACTCATTGCTTTTAAACATTTTTATTATTTTATGGTTGTTTCCAGTTGAGCGCACATTAACACAACGAAGGATTCGAACATTGACCGAGATTATAAAACTAGAACAATTCTGAGAGACAGTAAGAGTAGTAAAGGGGAAATTAAAGATAATTTAAGTAGTTAGCGTACTACTTCAAAGTGTGAAAATGATCTTTGAAGATTGAGTTCGATCTGAGGGGATAAACGATGAACTTGAGTTGGAGCGTGCAGCGGGAATCGAACCCGCATCATCAGCTTGGAAGGCTGAGGTAATAGCCATTATACGATGCACGCACATCGTCTTAACGAGTTTGATAATGCCACATCTAACTGAAAACGAAACCTTTTTCTTCCATTTTTATTCTAAGTGCTCGCATAACCACCACTCCGCTAGTTTTTCAATCACGTCTGGTGTTTTGTGGTTGCATAAAGTGTGACTAAACTCTCGTTAAGCGCTCTGTGCTTAAATGTTATGACTACCGCTAGCTTTGGATGAATTTTAACCTTGCTATATAAACCGCCGCATTGTTTGGTCTTTGTTCTGTATTTGACCTGAATTTTATGAATAACCTCGTTAACACACGCGGGGCTTTTGAGCAGACTTAACGGTCTGTTTATAACAATATGGATGCATAGATTTAAATTTTGAACAATTCTTATTATTCATAGGCTTAATTCTAAATAAGTAGAGTCATTCGTACTTTTCAGTGTTCGGAGAAAAAAGTAACGAATCTCGTTGATAAATTGCGCAAAAAACTCGTCATTCCATCTATCGTCTGGTACATTTGCCGCACATTTTGTTTCCCTAAAATACCCATGCCTTCTCAGTACCGAATTAACAAAATAGTTGAAATTGGCGATACACTTCACCGCAGTGGCTGTGCCCCTTATAAGCTTGAAAAATATACACAGTATTATGCAAAAAAGCATGGTGTAGAGGTAATGATTCAAGCAACACCGACCGCGATTAATTATCAATTTCCAGACGATAACAATGCCGTTATTCTCAAACGTCTAAAGCCAGCCTCAATCAACCTGAGTTTGTTGGCAAATACCATCATTCGTATTAATCAACCAAGCAGTGAACCAGTCCCAGAGCCAGTGGGTTACTCTAAATGGGTTATTGCACTGGCTAATATGGGGATTCCACCTGCGTATCTAATGCTGGTCGGCAGTACTTTGGAAGCTGTAGGCTTCTCTGCGCTACTTGGCTTGATGGTTTGGGTATGTCAGCAAATTCTTCATTCACGCCGCGCGATTGCGGTTGAATTCATCTCTGCACTATTAACCGGTATTGCTGTAGCATTCTTGGCAAGTACAGGGCTACCAATTCCGGTATGGGCGTTGTGTATTGCCTCGATCGTTTTGTTTGTCCCCGGATTATCTATAGCCAATGCATTAGAGTGTTTGGCTTTTAACGATTTAGTCTCTGGTACTAGTTTACTAGGTCAGAGTGCCTTAACACTGATAAAACTGTTTGTCGGCATCATCATGGGGCTCAATATTGGTGAGGCTGTGTGGGGGCAAGCGGTATCCATTGATTACACCAATGCTGTGCCGACTTGGATGCATATTTCTGGATTAGTGCTCATCTCTGCATCATTGGGTGTAATGTTCAATGCAAGACCTATGGATATTTTGTTAGGGTTGCCAGTTGCAGTATTGGGGATGTGGGGACCATTTTATCTAGGTTTTGATAGTGGCTGGGTAGTGGGTACTTGGGTAACGACAGTATTGATCACTTTATACGGTACTTGGATTGCGAAGAAAATGGATTTAACTGGCGCTATCTATATTGTACAAGGAATCATTATCTTAGTTCCGGGTAGCCGTGTTCTAGTGAGTGCCAGTCAATCAGTATTTGAGCAATCTATTTTGCCGATTCCGAGCATCGGTTTATCTGCGCTGTTTATGTTCTCGGCGATCGTCGCTGGTCAAATCACGGCGTATTCCATTTACTCGCCTAAAGTTGAACGTTAAGCCGCCTTATCCCTCGGACCCTTTAAACAAACACAGCTTTTGCTGTGTTTTTTCGTTTTGGAGCCGCTCTTTCTTATCACCACTCATCTTGATGCAATTGATCCGATTTATGCTCGCTAACCATGGCAAGAGTCATTAAGATGAACACAAATTAAATTTAAATGAAGTAGTAACGTATGTCTTTACCTCCTTGTCCGCAATGTCAGTCTGAATATGTTTACCCAGACCAAAACAATTTAATCTGCCCTGAGTGCGCTTATGAGTGGAATCCAGAAGAAGAACGTTTGGAAAGAGAAGCTGCGCGAGTGAAAGATGTTAATGGCGTTGTGTTAGAGACTGGCGACAAAGTCACCTTCATCAAAGATTTAAAAGTAAAAGGCAGTTCTAGCGTGCTAAAAATCGGTACTAAAGCTGTGATTCGACGAATCAACGAAGGTAAAGACCACCAGCTAGATTGCAAACTGGATGCTGGCGGTGAAATGTTAGTAACCGCGAAGTACGTGAAAAAACAGTAATCTATGTTTTGCGCGATTGTCGCAAATGTTCAATGCTTCACTTAGCTTTCTCGGCATACTTTCTAGAAGATTAATGACATTAGGTAAAAAGTTAATGATTAGAGAATACAGAACAGCCTACACTGATGCCGTTCTAGATATTTGGCTTGAGGCTTCCATCAAGGCACATGATTTTATAGCGCCTGAGTTTTGGAAGTCACAAGTGGGCAATATGCGTGATATTTACCTTCCTGCGTCACAAACCTATGTCTATCTGAACGGTGGCCAAGTTTGTGGTTTTTATTCGCTCCATGAGGGCGTGTTAGCTGCGATCTTTGTGAGCCCAATAGATCAGGGATGTGGTATCGGCAAACAACTCATGACACATGCCAAGCTGCAGTGCCCGAATTTGTCTTTGAGTGTGTACCGAGAGAATCAAGCAAGTATTGGGTTTTACCTTTCCCAAGGTTTTGAAATTGTTCGCGAACAAGTTGATGAACATACAGGCAATCAAGAATACTTCATGCGTTTAGCTTAGGCTCAGCGCACAGTCAGACAAGCATTAAGTAGGAGTGAAAACGACATGGATATAGTCAAAGCCGATTTATCGCATTCAACAGCCTTTCATCATTATGTGAATGCTTGTGCTGAAGATGGGCTTGATATCTACACTGGTATTTCTGATAGTAGCGATGCCTATTTAAAAAGACGTGTTGCTTATTCTAAAGGTGAAGGTTTGCCAGAAGGTTGGACTCCAGCTTCTACTTATTTTTGTATCGATTGTGGCGAGATTCTTGGTGTGATTCGAGTTCGCCATGGAACAACTGATTACATCCATGACGTCATCGGACACATAGGCTATGAAACTTTGCCCCAAGCGAGAGGGCGGGGTGTTGCTAGCTATATGTTGTCTTGGATACAACATCACGCGTTAACAGAAAGCGTTATCATTACTTGTGAAAGTGGCAATATCGCTTCGAAGAGAGTGATTGAGAAGTGCGGTGGTCGGTTCTTGAGTACATTTTATTCAGAGCAAGACAAACACGAAGTATTGCGATATCAACTAGACCCTAAATAAACCTTATTGAAGCAAGACGCCCTAGTGACTTTTGGAGATATTTTGAAGTATTCAACAAGGCCTGCTCAGCTATCAGATTATGAATTTCTGTTCGAGCTTAAAAAGGCCGCTGAGTTCGAACCGATCAAAGCCGTATTTGGTTGGGATGAACAAGTCCAGCGAGAAATACACGCCGAAGAGTGGGAAGAAGAAAGGCCCGAGATTATTGAACTTAAAGGCAAAGCCATTGGTAGTGTGTTGCTGCAAGATAAAGGGGATCACTTCTATTTTTGCCGATTTTTCTTGCTGCCTGAATATCATGGCAAGGGGATTGGAAGCCAAGTTTTGACTGATTGCTTAACTAACGCTTCAAAGCTTAATAAGCCAGTAGAGCTGTGTTATTTGCAAGGTAATCGAGTTGGGGAGTTGTATCTCCGATTTGGTTTTGAAATCACCTCGCAAAACGATCAGTTTGTGTATATGTGGCGCAAATAACACCCATCTAGCGTAAAATCTTGTAAGACTCGCTATGCTTGATGATTAAGTGATTACACTTAGAACAGATCGAGCGTAATGGAGTATGCAATGTATGGTTATTTGGCTTCAGAACCCGTGTATAAGTAAAGGTTGTGCTTTTAACCTAGATTAGGAATAGCTCAAAAGTGTATTTGGACATTTCTATCAATGCTTAATTTAACTTAGGAGTGAACTTAATTTCGTTTAACCGTGTAATAATCTGCTCTTCGGTTTCCTTGAGCCAATCATAGCGTTTTGTGTACAAGCGGCGTTTGGTCTTTTTCAATGTGTCAGTGTCTTTACGAAGAGGCTTAGTGGGCAAAGAAAACCAGTGTTTATCGACCAAAGTGGCGCCATTTTCAGTCCATAGTGTGTTGTAATCAAACGTTATTGCCCCTCGTTTTGAGCCGATATAGCGCATCGCTTGGTAGATATGACCTTTATTCGAAACAGCTAGAATCTCATCAACTTTCATGTAATTCGCAAACATAATTGCGAGCTCAACCATCAGTGACTTTGGCCTTAACCCGTGTAAGGAACGGGTTAGTTCTTTGATCTTATCCTGGCTGCTAGTGATGCGCTTGTTCGTGCCTTGTAGGCAGCCGATGTGCATGGTGCGCTGCCCATTGTTATCAGAGATATTGAAGGTGACCGAATAAATAGTCAGCCCAGTATTGGCTTCGACGAGTCTGATCCCCAAGGAGCCTTCACGAGACTCCCCCGAGAAAGTCTCAATCCTAAACTCATCTCCATTTCGATCTGAAAAGGTAAGAAGCTCAAAGTTAGAAAGGTGCAGATGCACTGTATTTGGACCAAATGTTTGTTCTAAAAGTTCGAAGTGAGAATACAGTAACGAAGCACGTGTTTTAGGTTTGATGCCAATACAGATGAATGGTTTGAGTGGCTTTTCAAAGATTTTAGGATTCTGCTCAAGAAGGTTTGAGAGATTGTTTTTCTCTTTAATCTGATGCACTTTGCGAATGATCTTTGGGTTCATAACGCCCCATAGTGTAAAGCGCAGGTTTTTCTTAATTCGGGTTAAACCTTTGGTGTTTGGGTGTACAGCATTGGAAAGCTCAACGATTTGATGAAAATTTTGCACGTTTACCTCAACTTAGAAAACAAAAAAGCATCGTTGAAAATAAAAAACGATGCTCCATAAAATGATAAGTAGGGGTTAGTGAAAAAATCGTGAAACTTGAGCTTATGACTTTATTGCTAACAATGCTCCGAATGTTAAAAGGCCAAGTCCGCAGGCTTGATTGAGCCTTTTCTTGGCTTTCAACAAGTGTTTTTGCAAAGTCTTCGAAGTAAATAACATTGCGACAATTCCAAACCACACGCCGTGAAGGACAATCATGTAAAGCCCGTAACCGAGTGCGATATGTTGGTTTTCAGCGTCAGGTGAAATGACCTGGCTGAAGATACTCAAGAAGAACAACATGGTTTTAGGGTTGAGTACGTTACACAAAAAGCCTTGGGCTAAATAACGCCAAACACTGATGTTCTGCGTCGTTCCTTCCATAGGGGCAAGTTTGTTGTCTGCGCTTATAATTCCTTTAATCCCTAAGTAAACAAGGTAAGCGGCACCTGCGTATCGAATGATGTCAAAAAGTTGCTCATTCTGTGAAATTAAGTAACTGATACCTAGCATTGAATAACGAATATGAACACAAATCGCTAGGCTTACCCCTAACGCTGTCCAAATACCGGCTTGCCTACCTTGATTGACGCTATTCTTCAGAACTAAAACGAAATCAGCACCGGGGCTTATAACAATTAATAGCCCCAACACCGCTAAGCTTAACCACTCCATAAATACTCCAACTCTCTTATTTGATGAGCCGTCATTGTATGGTTTTTATTTGCTACCTATAATCGAAATGAAATCCACGAAACTGTGAGAAAAAATCACATATGAGGCATCTTAAAGCATTTCATGTTTTTCATGTCGCCGCACATTCGATGAGTTATAGCGAAGCGGCAGAAAAGCTGAACATTACCCATGGTGCGGTGAGCAAACAGATCAAGGTGTTAGAAAGCCACTTGTCACAAACTCTGTTTTATAAGCAGGGTCGCAATGTGTGTTTGACCAAAGAGGGTGAGTTGCTTAAAGGCTACACAGAGCAAGCGTTTCAGGCGTTGGATACAGGCGTAACAAAGCTTAACCAACTGAACAACCACGCGCTCGAAGTGTCGTGCGAACCAACATTGACCATGCGCTGGTTGATGCCTCGTTTAGGCGATTTTTACGCCGAGTCGGGTATTGATGTTCGTTTGTCGACTGCTGGTGGGGCTGTGAATCTAGATGCGACAGGGCTCGATATGGCAATTCGACGGGATGATTTTAAGCTAACCGAAAGCTATAAACAGACACGATTAGTAGAAGAGTGGGTTGGTCCCGTTTGTTCTCCTGAATACTGGCAACAGATAAAGGACAACTTGGGAGATATAAAGCTATTACACAGCAGTACTCGACTGAATGCTTGGGCGCATTGGATGTCTATCACAAAAGACGCAGTAGACAGTGAGGTGTTATCGCAAGTAGCAATGAACCAAACATTCGCACACTTCTACTTTTGCTTTCAGGCGGCTGTTGATGGGTTAGGGATTGCACTTGGGTCTTACCCACTTGTCGCCGATGATATTGAAAGAGGCAACTTGATCGCTCCGTTTGGCTTTGTACCTTCTGGTCATCAGTACATATTGCTCACACAAGACAGCGATCAAGATGATTCAGGCCACTTGTTCGTAACTTGGCTGAAGAGTGAGCTGTCGCAGTGTGTTCCAGCTATTGAACCAACGCCTCCTAAAGGCAAAAGCTAATTGACTCTTGATGCCGAGTGTTTAGCAAGCTCATGGGGTGGCACACCGAACGCTTTCTTAAACGCATTGGTGAAGTTTGAAGGATGTTGATAGCCCGCTTCATAGGCCGCTTCGGTGATTGAAACTAAGCCTCGCTCTAAATGCAAACGTGCGATATCTAGGCGTCGGTGGCTAATATAGCCGTTGATGGTTAGGTTGTAAGACTGCTTAAAGCGGCGCTGTAAATTGGAGACACTCATTGAGAACCGACGCGCGATACTTTCAAGGCTGAGCGGCTGATCCAGGTTGATTTCAATGTAGCTGATGATGTCTTCTATCTTATTATCGAACCCTTTTTCGGCCTTAACTTGGCTATCGTTTTCAGCAAAACCACTGTTTTTATTCGTGCTATTTTGGCTAACGTTTATATTTTCAGTGGAGCACTCTTGGCAACATTGGAGCGGCATTTGAGACAAGGTTTGCGCCAGTAACTGTTGAATCAGTGTCTCGACCATAAGCTTGTCCTGAAAGTTGGTTGGTGTCGCTTGGCTTGTAAGCGTGCTAGCGAGTTGAATGATGTCGGGGTTGACCTGAATATCGTAACAAGCCTTATGCGTATCTAAGAATGACTTACTTGAACAGTGATCACTCAAACGAGTTTTAATCCATTGTGGCTTAACCAAGATATTGATCTTATTCATTTTGTTACCTTGAATTAAAGAACGTCTGAAGTTGGCTGGTTTGGCTAAGTTCACGACCACGCCTTGTGGTCCATTGCTGGCATCGAGGTCGAACTCTAAATCGTCGTAGCCAAAGATCAGCTTTCCTTCGAGAAGAATCGTAATCAAAATAGCGGAGTGGGCTGTAGATACGATATTACTGTCGACCAATTCAATACAGCGGCCACCATGCACAAAAATCTGATCATTGTATTGGTAAGAAAGAAATTTCCCCTCAGCGAGTGAAGTCTGCTTAGTTTGACCTTGTGTCACGATGATCTGTTTTTCAGTCTGTTCTAGCTTTTTGGTGAGAGCAACCTTCTTGGTAAATGTAGACTTTTTGGCTATCACATTCGCTTTCGCCACAGCCGTTTCGGCAAGTTTAGTTTGCTCTGACGTTACTTCACCCATTTGACCTTTCCTCATAACAGCTATGCGTTTTCGCATAAGCAAATCATCTGTGCATTTATAAATTACAACCCTATCATATTTGCGAATTATTATCATTTACATCTAGGATTGAATTTATGGAAAGCCCAGTCAGCTCAACAATCAAGCTTTCAGCCCTCTGTATTGCCATAGCCAGTGCGGTTAGCAGCCCTGTTATAGCAGAAGAGAACACATCGCACTTTGACGAAGTGGTGGTGTGGGGAACGAAGGTATCTAGTAACACCGAATCGATCATTGCCGACGATATGTCACTTAAGCAAGCTGACCATATGTCTGATCTACTACGTGAGATTCCGGGTGTTGATGTCGGCGGCACGCACTCGGTGAACCAAAGGATTACGATTCGTGGCTTGAGCGAAACGGACCTCGATATTCGACTTGATGGCGCATCTCAGCACGCCAACATGTTCCACCATATTGGCAACCTCACGCTTAACCCAGACATTTTGAAATCGGCCGATATCCAAGTAGGTAACAACTCAGTCACGCAAAATGGACTCGGTGGCTCTGTGTTGTTTGAAACTAAAGATGCAAAAGACCTGCTTCGTTACGACGAAAGATTCGGAGCTCGTGTCTATGGCGGTTATGCCACTAACGCAAGTCAGCAAGGCTCTTTAACTGTGTATGGCTTATTATCGGATAACGTTGATGCCATGCTCTATAGCCACTACATGAGCCGTGATAACTTTGAAGATGGTGACGGCAATGAGACCTTTGGTTCAGAAGGGGATGTATATAACATTCTTGGTAAAATTGGCTTTGAACCGAGCGACTTGCACCGATTTGAACTCGCTTATGATCTCTACCGCGATAGCGGTGATTATAGTCCACGCCCGGATATGTCGGGTGGCGCGAATGAAGGTCTTTCTAACGATATTCTAATCCCGACCGATTACGATCGTGACACCGTCACTGCAAGCTATGAGCTACGTGGCGATATTCATCAAGGTGACGTGACGCTTTACAACACTCAAACTGAAATTAAGCGTGATGAAACTGTTATGGCACCACGCTGGCCATCGAAGCGTTTGTCTAAAAACACGGCAAAGAATCAGAACTTTGGCGTGAATGCTAAGTTCCAATCGGACTATCGTTTGATGTCGTTTGATAATGTTGCGACTTACGGTTTTGATTACATGGACAAGTCATCAAGCAGTTATTACGGCAGCAGTAAGTTTATGGATGAGTCGGCCATTTCTACCGCGCTTTTTGTTGAAGACCAGTTCTACTTTACTCAAGCCTTTTCGATCACAGCGGGTATTCGCTTTGATGATTATCAGCGTAAAGCAGAGACAGGAAATGACGATTTCGATGATGTAACTTGGTCTCTAGCGACGCAATGGGATATGACACAAGATTGGACGCTGTTTGCGAGCACACGTTCGTTATTTAAAGGCCCTGAGTTGATGGAGACCTTTATTGCGTATCAAGATGCCGCATACTTAGCGGATGATATCAAAGCTGAAACAGGGCAGAACACACAAGGTGGCGTGCGTTTCGACAAGCGTATTGATGATCACTTTGTTGGTGCGAACCTAACTGTATTCCAAACCAATATTGATGATTACATTGCAGAAGAGTACCAGCGTGCGAGCCAAAGTTACTTGATCTACAACTTAGGCGACGTGAAGATCAAAGGCTTTGAAGCAAGCTTGTCTTACGGCTACGAGATGTTTAACAGTAAACTTTCTTATGCACGTTCAGATACTAAAAACAAAGACACAGGCGGCGCTGTCGCGGGTGGAAATGGTCGCAGTATTGATATGGGCGATAGCATCACGTTGACTCTGGATTATCAGTCTGAAGCGCTTGAAACGATCTTTGGGTGGAACTCGATGTTTGTTAAAGACGAAGATAACGTATTTGATGGTCAGCCAATTAAAGAAGGGTACGATGTTCATAACCTTTATGCGCAATGGGTGCCATCAACGGTCGATGGCCTGTCTGTTACTTTTGGTATCGACAACGTGTTTGACGAGCAATACACCTCGCACGCATCTCGTTCAGGTACGGCGAGAGGTTTTACGCTAGATGACTATGAACCTGGCCGTAACTACAAGCTTTCTGCCGCGTATCAGTTCTAGGCACGAGGAACGAAATAGGTTCAGTTAGAGTGATAAACTAGCGGTCGTAGGAATCCGCGAAGTTTATTGCCCGAAACTGAAGCTATCCGTTTAAGCCACTCGTTGAAGTGAATAGTGGAAAGAAAAGCGCCTGTCGAGCAAGGAATCGACAGGCACTTTAGTTTTTATTACTAGAAAGGTTACATGGGCTTAATACAAATTACTCAATGGGCAGAGACAATACACCACCATTGAGCTCGACTTGTTTCAGCCACTCTTTTGGAATCGAACCGTCTTCTTCGTAGAAACAAGCTGCTAATACCGCGCCAATCACAATCGCACGCCCACAACTATCACCGCCACATAAAATGTTATCTCGAATACCTTGTTTAAAGCTTTGAGCACCTGCAATGATGCGAATCAGCAGTGGGAACGCGGCGCCTAATTCACAATGCAATCCAAATTTCTTTGCAGCCTCAGTGATTGAAAGTTCAGGCTCTGCCAATGCTTCATCGATTTGATCGTGTATAAACTTGCTGCAGGTCTGTCTTACCATCTCTACCGATTGTGATGGCGAATTACCTTGTATCGAGGCTTGAATCAGCAGGGTAATAGCCTGCGCCCACTCCACGGCTTTGTCGTTGTTATTAGTCACTCGAACCGCGCTTTCGACCATCGCTGGTAAGGTGTGAGAAGTATAAGTACAAGCCACTAATGGGATGATTTTTGAAATAGCAGGTAATTGCGTGTCATCAGCGCCACAGGCTGTGATGGGGGCATTGGCCAGTTCCAGTTGGTGTATGTTCAGCAAGCTCATGCGCGTTGCTTTATCTATGTAACCTTGCCAACTGCCGCCGAAATCAAACCAGAAGCGGAAATGCTTGATGTAACTTGCTTCATCGTAGTGTTGATTGTCGACTAGGCTATCGACCATCGCTAATAGTTGAGCGCCGTATTGTGATTGGTCGCCTGCGGATTTTCCTTGGTGAGCAAAATAGCCTTTATCTTGATAATCGGACTCGTTTGGTGAGCGAAACTCAGGCTCAAACCCCGCTACCTGTATGATCCTCTCTTGATCATATAACCAATGCAGCCCCATAGAGGCAGCGTCCCCCACTAATGCGCCTACAACGGCATAAAACGCTCTTTCTTTATGATTATCCATGTTGGTTTGACCTTTGAGAGAATCCGATGGGGTTTGGTATTCAAAGTATAGTGTTTAAATGAAGGGTTTGCTGTGTTTTAGGCGAGAGTTTTGAAACGATTAATCCTGATTGGTCAATGAGTTAAACCAATCAGGATAAGCTGATGAAAATTATAGGCTAGGGTAAGAAAGGTCACTGAAATGCTGCAGAAACAATAGGGTGACTAGGTGCAAATTAGCGGTTGAGATAAGCACTTGAGCGTTGCTCTATTTTTCTGAAAATACGCGAGAGAGTAAAACATAATGCGAAGTAAACCGCGCCAACAATCAGCCAGATTTCAAAGATCAAACCGGATGAGTTGGCCATCTCGGTGCCAACGAAGGTCATTTCTTGAATCGAAATCAGAGACACAATCGAGGTGTCTTTTACCAACGAAATTGCTTGGCCAGCCAAAGGTGGTGTAATCGCGGTTAATACCTGTGGGCCTATCACATATCGATATTTTGAGAAGACGGATAAACCAAGTGAGTCCGCCGCTTCCCATTGGCCTTTAGGAATGCTTTCCAAGCCAGCGCGAATCACTTCAGCGATATACGCCGAAGAGAGTAGACCAATACAGATAACCCCAGAAGCTAAGTTTTCCCAAAGGTTGGCTGGGCCAAATAGAAAGGCTTGCAGCTGGTTAATATCGCCATTGTGTTCACGTAGAAGGGTTTCTAAACCAAGCAAAGGAATCAGCTGGTTAGAGACAAAAAAGTAAAAGATAAACACAAAAACCAGTGGTGGAATATTTCGAACCAATTGGATGAAAAGCAGAGCTGGAGTCTTAAATAGAGCGATCTTAGAGTGTCTTGCGACCCCTAGCAGGGTACCGAAAGATAAGGCCAACACCATACTCCACAAACTTAAACGTAGTGTTGCGACTAGGCCTTGGAAGAAGTAAGGGATGCTACCTTGAGAAGGTGGAATGAAGATCAGCGTGAACGCGTCCTCCCATCGCCACTGATAGTTAATGCCGACAGCAGAGCGATAATAAAGCCAACCTGCAAACGCACAAATGATGGCAAATAACACACCATCCAAGAGATTGAGGCGTTGATACCAAGGCTTCATGTGAAGGTTGGGCTTGGGCGTTGATAATGCGCTAGTACTACTCACGTCATTCCTGTTTAAACAATGATTATTAATGTGTTGTGAGACTGGGCTATGAATTTATAGCTATCTCGGGTACTTCTTAAAAGGCAGTACCAGCAAGGTACTGCCTTGATTGGTTATTTAGCGTCTAATTAACCGTCGATTACTGACCTTGAGCAATCTGATCTTGCCAATCTAGAGTAGAGAACCAGTACTCGTAACGTTCTTTCAACCAACCGTCTTCAGTACGAGCTTTGATCCACTCGTTGAAGAACTCCGCTTTGTCCGTTTCACCTAGGCGAACAGCAAATGCTTCGTTACCTTTTGATAGACGCTCATCAAATGGAATGAATAGCGTGTCAGCGTTCTTGATTGCTTCGTGTTCTGGCTTAGGGCTAGAAGCGATAACCGCGTGTGCATTGCCGTTTAGTACTTCTTGGAACGCTTGAGCGTCGTCATCGAACTGAAGTACTTTCGCTTTCGGGAAGGTTTCACGAGCAACTTGAACTGTGAAGGCGCCACGACGAGCTGCAATTTTCACTCGACGAGAGTCGAAATCAGAAATCTTGCTGAAGCCTTCTGCTAGCTCTTTGTTAGCCGCCAGTTGAACACCAGAGTGAGAATATGGTTCAGTAAAAAGAACACTCTTAGCGCGCGCTTCAGTAATCGACATACCGCCAATGATTACGTCAAACTTATTCGATAATAGTGAAGGGATAATGCCATCCCATGCTGTCGGTACAAATTCAACTTTCCAGCCTGAATCCTCAGCAAGGCGTTTTGCAACATCGATTTCAAAGCCGACAAGATCGCCTTGTTTGTTACGCATTGCCCAAGGAACAAAAGTCGACATGCCAACACGTAGAGAGCCACGCTCGTTGATTTTGTCTAAGTTAGGCGTTTCAGACGCAAGTGCAGGCAAACTTACGGCAAGCGCAAGTAAAGCAGTGATAGCGGTTTTAAATAGCTTCATGCTGATAAATCCTTATTGTGTTCGCCAGTTAGCTCCGAGCTTATGCTCAAGCCAAGCTGCAACGGCAGAAAGTGAAAGTGTAAGTGCAAGATAAATGATTGCCACAGAGAACCAGATCTCAAATGGCATCGCAGTTTCAGAAACAATGTTTCTGGCCTCGGTTGTTAGGTCGAAAATAGCCATGACACTCACAATCGAAGAGTTTTTGATAAGGGAGATCACTTCGTTGGTCAGAGGTGGCAACGTGCGTTGTACCACTTGAGGAAGAATCACATCCCAATAAGTATAGGTCTTTGATAAACCCAAAGATTGAGCGGCTTCAAACTGTCCTTTAGAAATACTATTTAACCCGGCACGAAATATCTCAGCGGTGTATGCCCCTTGGAAAAGTGCCAAAGCTAAAACAGCCGTGCTAAAGCGATCCAGCCCGATTACAGGGCCGAATACAAAATAGAGCAGGTAAATTTGTACCAACAATGGTGTATTACGAATCAATTCCACATAGCTGGTGGCGAGGGTGCGACCGACAATTGAATTGGAATTACGTAATAGGGCAGTGGTTAAGCCAATCACCAGCGTTGCAACTAAAGAAATCAGAGAGATATTGATGGTAACGAGTAGTCCTTCCATCAATTCTGCAGGCCACCATTCACCATCTTCATAGAAAGCGATGTAGTCAGGTACTCGATCCCATTGCCAGCTGTATCCCATCGCCTGAGCACCAGAATCGAGGATCCAAACAACGGCTGCCGCAAGCACTACAATTTGTACCAAGGCAGAGAGGGCGGGTTTCACTATTTTCAGTAGCATCAGTAAGTCAGAATCTGATTTAGGAACGCTTGAGTACGCTCGTGTTGAGGATTTTCGAACAGACTCTGTGGTGTATTTGATTCTACGATCTGTCCTCCGTCCATAAAGATGACTCGGTCGGCAACGCGTTTTGCAAAGCCCATTTCGTGTGTCACGCACACCATGGTAATGCCTTCACTTGCCAGTTCGACCATTACATCAAGCACTTCATTGATCATTTCCGGATCAAGTGCTGATGTCGGTTCATCGAATAGCAGTAGTTCGGGCTTCATGCAAAGAGAGCGCGCAATTGCCACACGTTGTTGTTGGCCGCCTGAAAGTTGAGCCGGGTACTTATTCGCTTGCTCTGCGATGTGTACACACTCGAGATAATGCATGGCGGTTTTCTCTGCTTCTTCTTTGCTTTTTTTGAGCGTACGAATAGGAGACAGAGTCAAGTTTTCGAGCACAGTAAGATGGGGGAATAAATGGAAGTGCTGAAACACCATTCCAACTTGGCCTGGTGTGTTGAACTTGCAGGGAAGCGACTGTTCTAACACGGAAAGTTCGCCACTTTCGAACGGTTCTAGCTGATTGATACAGCGGATAAGAGTGGATTTACCAGAACCAGATGGTCCGCAAATCACCACAATCTCTCCCTGTTCAATATTTAGATCGATATCTTTTAGGGCATGAAAATCACCATACCACTTGTTAAGTGACTTAAACTTAACCATTTCCTTAAGATTGTTCAAATCGTTGTTCATACCTAGTAAAGAGACAGGTTTACCTTAACAATATAGAAATATGATTGCACATAAAATTAGGCACTTATGAGAATTTAATAGCATCTTGTAGGGCAAATAAAAAGCAGCGTCGGATGAGGACGCTGCTTGTGGGTATACGCAAGGTCAAAGAATTTGGTTCAGTTTCGCTGCATAAATTTTTAAATTATCGCGATTTTATTTAGAAACCTGATTTCTTTGCTTTAATTTTAACCGTTAATGGATCGCAGACTCTAGAATCTCGCGAGTTTTCTCTAGTGTAATCGCTTGGTTCTCGCCAAGTTGTAAATAGCCATGTGATTCTAGTTGTGCAACCACGTTGTCGATAGCTTTTGCTTTATCCGCCTCGTAGCCATCAAACATAGTCGCTACATCTAGGCTGTGGTAGAAGGCTTCGATAGCATCGATAGTGCGCTCTGCTAAATCTGCGCCAGTTTCTAGGCCAAATACGTTACGACCCATCTGTTCTAGCTTATTGCGCTTCGCTTCAATCTGGTTACGAAGTAGTGAAGGTTGAACGATAGCTAGAGAACGTGCGTGGTCGACATGCCATAATGCAGTGAATTCATGACCAATCATGTGCGTTGCCCAATCTTGAGGAACACCAGTACCAATAAGACCGTTTAGCGCTTGGTTAGCTGTCCACATTAGGTTTGCACGCCATGCGTCGTTGTCACGCTCGTCGTATTGTTTACCCAGTACAAGAAGGTTTTTCAGCAATGTTTCTGCGTAGCCGTCTTGAACCATCGCGTTAGCAGGCATAGTGATGTATTGCTCACAGACGTGAACCCAAGCATCAACCAGACCATTCACCAATTGGCGCTCTGGTAGAGACTTCATTACATCTGGGTCCATAACTGCAAACTTAGGCTGTACCGCAGGGTTTAGGAAAGCCAGCTTCTCTTGAGTTGCTTTACGAGTGATTACTGCGCCCATGTTTGATTCAGAGCCTGTAGCAGGAAGCGTCAGTACCGCACCGATTGGCGTCGCTTCGGTTACTTGGTGCTTACCTGTTAGGATGTCCCAACCGTCACCGTCGTATTTCGCTGCTGCTGCAACATATTTCGAACCATCGATTACCGAACCACCGCCAACAGCGATAATGAATTCTACGTTTTCTTCTTTAACGATAGCGACTGCTTTGTCTAATGTTTCTTTAGTTGGGTTTGCTTCAACACCAGAAAACTCAATCCAAGCGTGATCTTTAAGAGATGCGACTACTTGGTCGTAAACACCGTTGCTTTTGATTGAACCGCCACCGTAGATGACAAGTACTTTCTTTGAAGTATCAACGGCTTGGCTGATAGCGTTGATTTGGCCTTGGCCGAAGTGGATAACAGTAGGGTTAACATAGGTAAATTGCATCGTCAGTTCCTTGTGTAAAGCTAAAATTTTTATTTTGTTGTAGTGCTTAATTTCTATATTTGCATATTAGTACACGGAATTAGGGTGGTGAAGGTCAATTTCTCCAAACTAATTGCCTATTTCTACATAATTGATATTCTCTTTGGGCTTTTGTGCAAACTAACATCAACCTTTGAATGGAACACCACCTGTTATGAATACACTCGCTCAGTTACTGCAATCTTACGTTGAACTCAAAGGTTGGGATGATCTTGAAGGGATCAGAGAAACAGAGATAGAGGGCGTATGGTTGTATCGCAGTAGTGGTGGGAATCAGCGCCAACCATTCACTTACCAGTCAGGTATCATCATGCTTGGACAGGGTAAAAAGAATATCTACATAGGCGACAGGCCAGTAACTTACGCGGCAGGTGATTACCTTGTGGTGGGGGTGCCAATGCCATTGGAGTGTGAAGCTTTACCAGTTGATGGTGAGCCGTTACTGGGTTTGTCGATCAACATTGATTCTCAGCGTTTGCACAGCTTAGTGAAAAAGCTCGAAGAGCAAGGTTTTCTGGAGAGTTATTGTAACAAGCACAAACAGAATTCGAGTGGCTTAGAGTCCACTCGAATGGAAACGGCGATGCTAGAGAGTTTCACTCGGTTGGCGAAGACACTGCATTGCGATATCGAAGCCAACATCTTGGGTGACGCAATGGTGACGGAGATTGTTTATCGCGCTTTGACAGGCTCTGAGGGCCGCGTACTGTTTGATTTAGCCCATCATGATGGCCATTACGCACGCGTCGCCAAAGCATTGTCTAAAGTGCATGAAGAGTATGATCAAACCATTACTGTTCAGTCGCTAGCTGACGAAGCGAACATGAGTGTGTCTGCTTTTCATAATGCTTTCCGCAACGTCACTTTCGAATCACCGCTCCAATACTTGAAGAAGGTTCGGCTTAACAAAGCCAAGGAGCTAATCCAGTTAGAAGGCCTACGTATCAGTGATGCCGCACGCCGAGTTGGTTATTCTAGTCCATCTCAATTCAGCCGAGAATTTAAACGTCATTTCAATACTACTCCACGAGCTGTTTAGTGTTCCTTTATACGAATGGCTGGGAAAGTGCTCTCTGTCTGATAGGTTGTTAAATATTTAGTTGGAAACGTCGGAGTTAATATGGATAAAGATAGACTTGAACTTGTTCAGAGTATCATAGAGCGCGCTCTATGGTTGGGCAGCGAAAATCTAAAACATCATGGTTGGTGTATTACTTCAGACCTTATAGAAGACGAGCTATATATGTTCGTACGCGAAAGTGGATTAACTGATCTTGAGGCGATAGAAATACTTTTAAAGGAAAGGTTCGATTCTCTAATTTTGATTGAACTGGAAAGAGAAACTGAGTTAATAGTTTCACCTTACAGTGATATGTTGAAAGAATGCATTAAGGCTTTTGAGTTAGGCTTTTATAATGTTTGTATACCTAGTTTGTTTAGTATTATTGAAACATCCCTTATGTATCTTGCCAATAGAGGTGACTACAAAAGTCTTCGCTACGTGACAGGGATAAGGAGAAGAGTTAATTCAGAGCACTGCCAATACTCCCTAAGATATAAGCTAAACGATATTGCAAACGTTACGGAAGCTTTATTTTCTAAGGTGGATTTTGATAGTAATGAGTACGATAGCTTGTTAAATCGGCATGTATCAGTTCACGGTCGTAGGGAGACAGCGTATACCAAAACAGACTGCCTCAAACTGTTTTTGCTCTTATCATCTATCAAATCTTGCTATTCAAATTAAAAATAACTCACGAGCATGGCGTCAATAGTCAAACGTTGACGGCATCTTCACACAAAAAAGTCACTTAAAATAATTAGTTAACCAGCCTAAAAATTTATGCATGGAAATAAGGCGGTAACTTCTAAAAAACATTGGTTAAGGGTCTTTTAGTGTGAACAAGCTAACAAACACGAACTAAATTTAAAAACTTACCCATTATATTACGTGGGAAAGTATTCAATATAATTGGATATACTTGAAAACAGTTAGGGGTGAGTAGTCCTCAAACCTAATTTACGTGGATAATTAGTCTTTTGATGACTAATTATCCCATAAGTCATTGAATATTATTCGAGTGATAGTCTGATGGGTATCACGTTCAATCTAAGTTTATTCACCTAACATGGCGCTACTTTAATTATTCATTCCAATACGATTGTTCAATATAAATACGTATTCTTATTTTATTAAAAGGATCACACCAATGAGTAGCGATATCATTAAAATTTCAAGAAATACTGAAAATGCACCATTAAATAATGTATCTACACAAACCGTTGCTTTTTCTCATTACAATAATTTCTCTGCTCAATTACCCATTGACCCTAAGACAGGTCAAATAGTCATCGGTGATATTAAAGATCAAGCAACGCAATGTTTGAATAATATTAAAGCGATTGTTGAAAGTATCGACCATGTAATGGATGACGTGGTGAAAATTAATATCTTCGTTAAGAAAATTTCCGATATGGAAGCTATCGATGAAGTTTATAAGGGCTTCTTTAGTAATAGCCTTCCGACACGCACAGTAGTTGGTGTTGCAGCTCTGCCAATGAGCGATGCGCTAGTTCAAATGGACGCGCTTATTTCAAACGGTGAAGGTACAACGCCACAGGCTCCATGTGCGTTAGTTAAGGTATCAAGAAACACGGATAAAGTCCCTCAGAGTGCTTTGTCTATTCAGACTGCTGCTTTTTCTCACTACAATAATCTTTCAGCTCAATTACCGATTGATGTGAACATCGGTGAGTTGGTTTCAGGTGGTATCACAGAGCAAACAACGCAATGTTTAGCAAACATTAAAATGATTCTGGAAAGCATTGGTCATGTTATGAATGATGTGGTGAAAACCACGATTTATCTAAAAGATATCCAAGATGCAGAGAAGGTAAACGAAGCTTGTGCCAAGTTCTTCCCAAGTTATGTTCCAGCGCGAACGATTGTACAGGCATCTGAATTACCCATGGGCGCTTTAGTCCAAATCGATACCTCAGTTTCACATGGCGATGGCACACCACCACAATTACCAGAAGATACTTGCTTACTGGTTATTGAAGCAAATAATACGGTTGAAGCACCTTTTATGCCTTATTCGCACACCGTTGCTTTCTCGCACTACAATCATATTTCAGGTCAACTTCCTGTAGATCCGAAAACTCATGAAGTGGTTGCTGGTGGTATTAAAGAGCAAGCTGAACAGTGTCTTAAGAATATTAAGGCGATCATTGAAAGTGTTGATCATTGCATGGACGATACGGTGAAAGTTAATATTCAACTTAAAGATATTTCAGATCTTGATGCGGTGAACGAGGTCTACACTACATTCTTTAGTGCTGACTTACCGGCAAGAACGGTGGTTGGGGTTTCGCAGATTCCTATGAGTGCATTAATTCAAATTGATGCCGTCGTATCTAACTGCGAAGGTACACCCCCACAAGGTGTTGTTGCTTAAGCATAGTTGCACACATCGATAACAACGTTGATATTTAAGCTCTAGTTCCTAACTTGGAATTAGAGCTGATTCAGTTTGAAGGCCTGCGAATAAGCGACGTTGCATGCCGAATCAATGACTCCAATTCATCTCAATTTAGGTGCGAATGTAAGCGCCACCTCAATACATCACCACGAGCGGTGTAATGTTTCCTATCAGCAATGAAGGTTGTTAAACATGCGGCACTTCATATAGTGCAATCTTGCGCATACTTTTTGATTGACCGAGAAATATAAATTTTATAAATACCTGTTATTGAAGTAGTAAGATTCTGTAGGAGGTTCATTTGCTCGATTTGTTAAAGAAAGTTGTGCTTATCAATTTAATGGCTGCAATGGTCGTTTTTGTGCTGTCGCAGTTTTTTCCTTTCTTTGCTTCTACTCGACTCGTCGACTTCTTATTTTTTGTCGTTATTGTCATTTCGATTTTGGCAAAACTTCTGTGGGAGGGAGGCGTTCATAGCAAAACAACGCGCTTAGATGATCCTATTACAGACAAAGTCTACAAAATGGTCGACGGGCACGATTTTGCTAAAGACCAACAAGAACACTATCGAATGAATTATCAAACGGGCTTAGTGTTATTCATTGCTGGCTTACCGGCGTTTATTACGTGCTTTGTTCTGCAATTCTTTTAAGTACGGGTAAGAGGTAGTTATGGAAGAATATTTAGAACTGGACGTGATGACATTGGAGTCAATTTCAAAAGAAGCGGGCTTTCCAATAGATAGAGATGTGTATTTAGCATCTCATGCCCAATCGATGGAACAAGGACTGCTTGTCGAATATCGGCGACATAATAAGCTAATTGGCTACACGACGTTAAGTGATTTAGGCGATGGCAGCTGGTTTGTCCCTATGTTTGTGGTACACCCAGACTATAGAAGTAAAGCCGCTTTTCTTGCTCTATTTCGTGGCATTGTAAACATACTGAAAGATCGTGATTCAAGGGTATTAGTAAGCAATGTTTTACGCTTAAATGAACTGTCGGTGCAGTTTCATAAGCGATTAGGATTTGAAGTAACACGTGAGAATCACTTAGGCTATGAGTTTACTCTAGCGTTGACGCCTGAAGTAAAAAGAAAATGGTCTAATTTCGTCGCTGTTACCTAGGGGTCATAAATAATTGTGGATCGAGTTTGACCTCAAGTATGTGGTGGTTAATATCACCTTTCTATGAATCGCCTCACTATTAACGCTTCTCATCTTTCGAGAGTAATCAACAAGGGCATGTATTATGTACAAAGTCGGAATCGTATTATTTGATGACTTCACAGATGTAGACTTCTTCTTGATGTATGACTTATTAGGAAGAACGACGGACTCTTGGGAGGTTAAGGTTCTTGGAACTAAGCCTGAGCATCGTTCACATTTGGGTATGACGGTGAAAACCGATGGCCATTTGAGTGAAGTAGCGCAGCAAGATGTAGTGCTGATAACAAGTGGTTATCGCGGTATTCCTGCTGCATTGAAAGAGCCAGAGTTCATGAACTCATTACAGCTGGATCCGAGCGAGCAGTTAATCGGGTCGATTTGCGCGGGATCTTTTGTGTTACACGAACTGGGTTTACTTAAAGGTAAGAGGCTTACAACAAACCCGCATGCCAAACCAACATTAGAAGCGATGGGGGGAGACGTCCAAGATCTGCCTTTAGTTATTGAAGGCAACATTGCTACGGCTGGTGGATGTCTTTCTCTGGTCTACTTAATTGGTTGGATGGCTGAACGATTATTTGATTCTAACAAACGTAGAGCGATTCAAAATCAACTCATCCCCGCAGGGCAGTTAGATCTCTTCGAAGATCTTATCTCGGGAACCATCCAGTCTGCAGAGGCTGATAACTTACACAATAAATCACTAAAAGCTGAGCTGCTGGACGCAATGGTTTGAATCATAGTCACGGTATTCCTACAAAAAGCGTTTAGCGAGAGAACGAAAACAAGTGTATGCCATTTAGAATTATTTTAATGCTATGCCTAGCTCTGACGGGCTGCGCGTCCAATGAAGCTTTACAACCGGACCCAACAAGTATCACGTTGTTTTATGGCGAGACATCGATCTCCGCAGGCGTATTAGAAGACAAAACATTTAATTCAGTACTCGCCGATAGAGCTGAAAGTGTCACTTTTTCGGGTTTAGTACGAAAGCAAGACTCTGGTTACTTGGTCGATATGCTTGTGATTCGAGAAACGAAAGAGCCACGCTCGACTCGACAATTAAACACGTCAATTCATATGAAAACTGGAGAGTTAGTGGATGTGGGTGGCGTGAACAACGACATTTTTAGGGTGATTTTGGAATAGTGTTATCAGCCTTTAGTTAAGCGAGAGGTTATGCAGCAGAATATTACCACGGAACGATTAATCTTAAGGCCATTTCGATTGAGTGATAGCGAGCGCGTTGCTGAACTTGCGGGTGAGAAAGTGATAGCTGATATGACGGCTAATATTCCTCATCCATATGAAGCAAGTATGGCGACTGATTGGATTAACACGCACGAGTCTTTCTTTAATGAAGGAAAAGGTGTGGTGTACGCGATAACTCTTAAAGCAAACGACGAGATTATCGGTGCAGTTAGCTTTCCTAGTTTGCAAGATGGTGTTGGTATTCTTGGTTATTGGCTTGGTGTTCCGTTTTGGGGGCAGGGTATAGCCTATGAAGCCTCATTGGCGTTAGTGGAATACAGCAAAGCTCATTTGGGGCTCACAGAACTGAAAGTGATGCACTTGTCTGAAAACAAACGCTCAGAGTCAGTTATACGAAAGCTCGGTGTAAAGTTTGTTGAGAAGCAGGTGCGTAAAGTCCATGGTAGAGATCGTGAACTATACCTGTATCACTCTTTACTTTAGTTTTCTTATATATCGTATCCATTTCTACATTTACAAAAATTAAATGGTCTAGCGAAATAAATAGTTCAATTATCTAAAATTTCGCTTTACCTCAACCTAACTTCAAGTCTTAAGCTTCTTTTACTTATTCATAAGGAGCTTATTATGCAAAGTAATTACGTTAAGGAACTCTCCGTTAAAACTTACCAAGAAGCGATTGAGAGAGAGGTCGTTAAATCAAAAGTTCGACCATTTCATGCACCGAGTTTTTTCAGTGGTGCCTTGTTATCTATGGCGGTAATGGGATTGTTTTCGGTCATGCCAATACTTTGAGTGATGGTTGACTCCCATCATCCTAGATAGAAACACAGAGAGTTCGAAATCTGAAAAAAAACAGTACTTTAAGGGAGCCTTGTAGAGTTACTTATGGATATATCTATACACTTACTTCAACCAAGTGATGTTGGTCCTCTTTTCGAATTTGAAGTCGAAAATAGAGAGTGGTTTAATCAATTTGTTCCTGCTAGGGATGACAGTTTCTATTCTGATTCAGGGGTTGCCGAGCAAATTGCGCTCTTCCTGAAGGAATACCAAAATGGTGAGTTGATCCCAATGCTAATTAAGGACGCTAACGGCGTCATTTGTGGAAGAATCAACGTTCGCGATATCAGCAAAAATGGTGAAAACGGGGAGCTCGGCTATCGGGTTGGTCGAGCTTTTGGTTCTAAAGGTGTCGCCTCTAATGCGGTCAGAAAGCTGCTAATCTACTTGTCTAAGCACTCATCCCTAAAATATATTGATGCTTATGCATTAGTAGGTAATGTCGGTTCAAATAAAGTACTAACAAATACGGGCTTCGACCTCGTTGATTGTGTCCCAAATTACGCAGTATTCAAGGGAAAGCAACAGGATGCCAACTATTACCGCAAGGCAATATCCGTATAAGTGGGCATTTGATATCTATTATTTTTCCTATAATCAATGAGATAATAGGCTCGGAAAGATGAGCTCACACCATTGTGGTGCGAAACAATACAGAGATCAGTTTATGAACATTGTGACAGTCTATAGTGGTAATCAGCAGGTATACGCGAATTTATATCAGGGCTATGCGGCTGAGTTTTCAAAGATTATCGGAGACAAACCAGACGAGTATGGCTTGTTTGAGATTTACCCGACGCTTGGTGATGCCGTAACGGGTTATTTACTCTACATTGATGGCGTTCCTGCTGCATTAACTGCCATTGAAACCAAAGCGCCAAACGAGTTTGAGATTTGTGATTTCTATGTGGTGCCTTATTTTCGAAAAAATAAAGTAGGGAAACAGTTTATCTCTGAACTGTTTGAACACCTAAAAGGCAGTTGGGAGATTAAACAAGTACTGGGCGCAGATCATGCTGTTAAGTTCTGGAGAGAAGTCGTTAATGACTACACCTCAGGTAATTATGTGGAAGACCAGTACCAAGACGAAAAGTGGGGTTTGGTAACAAGACAATGCTTCAATCATGATGGGATTGCCAAGTAAAACCTTATATATCAGAAGCTGGCGGGGTCCTTCTAGCCAGCTTCGGGCCTGTCTATTTTAAGGTTTAAGGTGTCCTCTAGATTTAGGGTAACCTTATTGCTTTATCGTTACTTTTGAGGTTTATTGCGTTCGATTACACTGATCGCGATTGCTAAAAATAGAATATCTTTCACTAAGAAGAAGTTAGTGACCAAAATACCATCCGATACTTTCCAAGCGTTTGGCGTGGTAATTAGAAAGCTCAGTGTCACAACAAAGATAGCCGCCGAAGCAATGCCAGAATAAAACGCGACTTGCGGTTTCTTAAACCCAATCATCAGCCCTAGGGCGACAATGATTTCAGCACCACCAACCATATTAGACACGGCTTGGACTGAGAATAAGTTGTAAAGCCAACTCATTGCTGGGTGATTGGCAATTAAAGGCTCAATCAACATCGCCTCGGTAGGCGTAAACTTATAAATTCCAATCCAAGCTAACACCAACGCGACACCTATCACGCCAAGGTTGTATCCGAAGTTGATTTGTTTTAAATCATAGGTTTGAACATGCATAAAAGTACTCCATTAATAAGTTCTACACATGACCGCACTAGTGCAAAATTAATTTCACTGTGAGAGTATTACTCCTGCTTATGAATCATTGCGATTTGTATTTTAATGTTATATGTATCAATGGTTTATTTGAAGAAAATGAAATGATAGTTTTTATTAAGAGCTTAATACGACGGTACAAGGAGATAAGTTATCAACGCACTTATATATGATGTATTTAGTGGAGAGTCGGCGAAAGGGAACCCTTGTGGGGTTGTTGAATTAGAGCAATGGTTAGCAGATTCAGAGCTACTAGAAATAACACATCAACTAGCACAGCCTATTACTGCTTTTGTGAAGAAATCGGGAAGTCAGTTTGACATCCGTTGGTTTGGATTAGATGGTGAGATAAACCTGTGTGGTCATGGTAGTTTGGGTGCTGGTACTGATTTGATTGAGCGGTATAAGTTTGAAGAGGTTACGCTAAACAGTGATTACGGACAGGTCGTGATTTCTAGAAAAGACGGCCTATCTCGATTGGAACTGCCAAGCTGGAATGGTAAACCTTACGTTCAGTGGAGCGATGCTCCAATTGATTTGTCGGCTTTGAATCAGCCCGTTGTCGATGTATTCTCGACAAGAGATTTAGTGTTAGTGTTGGATTCAGAGGAAGCAGTAAGGAATTTTACTCCTGATTTTGAACAGTATAGAAAAATCAATGATTTACATGCTGTTATGGTGACCGCTCAAAGCTCGGATGACGGTTATGTACTTCGTTATTTTGCACCGAAGATCGGCATTTCAGAGGATTTAGCAACCGGATCTGCGCAATGTTCACTGGCCCCATATTGGTTCGATAAGCTAGGAAAAGACAAACTCTCAGTTCGTCAGCTTTCGAGTGCTGGTGGTTATTTTGAAGTCGAGAAGGGAGCCAACTCTTCGATTGTCGTCTCTGCTAGAGTTGAATGCCGTCAGTGAAAGTGTGTTGAGCCTATGACCAATACCGCGAACTAATTTTTGTTATCAATATTAAGGATTTGGATTAGATTACTCTGATGTAGATCCCAACAATAAAAAGAGAATAGCGAGTGAAGATTCATAGAATTAACCCGACCAAGCGTTGGTCTGATGTGACTGTTTTTAATGGTATTGCAAGCTTTGTTGAAGTTGCTGAATCGGACACATCTGCGGGCATTAAGAGTCAGGTCCAACAAATTTTTGAGCAAGCTGAAGAGATGATGAGCCTGGTAGATAGCGATAAATCTCGCGTATTGTCGGTCACTATTTACCTAACGGATTTTGCTAACTTTGATGCACTCAATGAAGTGTGGGAAGCATGGTTCCCTGAAGGCTGTGCACCGAGCCGTGCATGTGTGAAAGCTGAACTGGCAAACCCTGAACTGTTGGTTGAAATGTCATTCATGGTTGCTGCTGGGGAAAAGTTTCAATAAACCGACATACAGATAGATAAAACAAAGCCACTCAGGTGATTCACTTGAGTGGCTTTTTTGTTCGAAACACGAAACCGAGGTTAGTCGGCTTTGTGATTAAGCGATGCCTTGCTCTTTTGCCATCTGTGTCGCGATCTTAGGAGCATGCCATAGACATGGCAGTAAGATGAATGACACAGGAACGGCGGTAATCACAATGAATGACTGCAGAGCAGAAATACCACCAGAGCCCATTGAGATAAGCGCAATGGCTACAGCACCCATGATGATGCCCCAGAAGGTGCGTACTGCTGCGTTTGGCTCTGTTGTGCCTGTCATAACCACACTGATGGTGTAGGTCATTGAGTCACCTGTTGTTACGATGAACGTGGTGGTCAGGATAAGGAACAGAATTGCAATCAGAGTCGGGAATGGCAGTTGCGCAGTAATAGCAAGTAATACCGCAGGAAGATTGAAGCCTTCGAACGCACTAGAAATCACGCCAGGATTTTCTAATTCAAACGCTAAACCACTACCACCAACGATGCTGAACCAGAAACAGGTTACTAGCGGAGCAACGATGCTGATAGACACGATCATTTGGCGAATTGTTCGGCCACGTGAGATGCGAGCAATAAAGATTGCCATCATTGGGCCATAACCTAAGAACCAACCCCAGAAGAATACCGTCCAACCACCTAGCCACGCTGTATCTTGTCGGTAAAGCGCCATTGGGATGAAGTTATCGATCATTTCACCCATGCCTTGCAAGTAGCCATCAACGATGAAGCTTGTTGGACCCACAAGAAGGATGTAGCCGATCAGGCATACAGACAAGATGATGTTGTAACGGCTAACCAGTTGAATGCCTTTGTTCACGCCGCTCAATGCAGATAGGGTGTACATGGCGATGGCGAATAGAATGACGATGCTCTGCGTAGCAAAGCTATCTGAGATACCAAACAGTTCACTTAGCGCATAACTGATTTGAAGACCTAAGAAACCAATTGGGCCGATAGTGCCTGCTGCAACAGCAACAATACTACATGCGTCGACTACGTTACCAATCCAGCTATTGATCGCTTTGTCGCCCAGTAGCGGGTAAAGCAGAGTACGAGGTTTAAGAGGGAGCCCTTTGTCGTAGTGTAGGTGCATCAGTACGATAGAGGATAAGCCACCTAAGATTGCCCAAGCAAGAAATCCCCAGTGCATGAAAGACTGAGATAGGGCGTTGAATGCCATTGCTTGAGGATCAGCGTTGCCGTATAGAGGCGGAGCAGAAACGAAGTGAGCAATAGGTTCTGCTGCTGCCCAAAATACACCACCGCCTGCGAGCAGCGTACATAGGACAATCGACATCCATTTGAAGGTAGTCATTTCTGGAAGGGCAAGTTTACCCAAACGAACGTGACCAGTGCGTCCTAGTGCGAGCACTAAGCCGATGATGAAGTTGAGTAGTAACAGAACCTGCCAAAAAGCACCGAACCATTTAGTTGAGTAACTAAAGCCGATGTTTACAAGTTCTGACAACACCGAGGTGTTGGTGAAGGCAAGAATGACAAAGAGAGTTAAAAAGCTCCCACTTAGCCAAAATACTGGATTTCCAAGCTCCAGTTTTTCACCCAAAGATTGGGCTTTAGTGAAGTTAATAGAAGTAGATTCTGCGTTGATGTTTTCGTTGGCGACTTGCGTCAAGTTGGACATTATTTCTTCGCTATATTTGGCTCTTTCAAGCCTATGTATTTCTCCCACACTTGCATTGGAAATGTGAGGTTCGTCAAAAAAGCCGCGATACTATCACAGTTGTTAAGAAAAAGTGGGCGAATTTAGAAAAGAAATCGGTTCTATGGCTCAATCACTCCCTTTTGGTTAGTTTTAAGACGAAATTTCAGAATGAATGAATAAAGTCGATATGAATAGAGTTTTGTAATTAATGAGGTGAATTAGGCGATATTTTTTAGCGTCCCGAAATAAATTTAATATTAGTTGTTCGTGCAAAATAAGTGTCGACTCATTGCATGCTATAAACAAATTAATGCGAGTCATTTTATAAATATCGAATATTTTAGGTGTTAAATTGGCACTGTTACCTACAGTTGTTTTGCGAAGAGATTTAAGTGGTGAGAAATATGACACTTAAATTAAGCATATTGAAACAATAACTTAAGGGACAGCTAACATGCACCTAAACCAAGGAAGAGTGGCCAATAAGGTTTTTACACTCAGTACTCTCACCGCGTCATGCTTAATGGCGTTCAATAGCTACGCGGCTGTTGATTGTTCAACGTTAGAAGCGTGGGATTCTGCCACGGTATACACCGGTGGTGATCAGGTTTCACATGACGGCAGCGCGTACTCAGCGAATTACTGGAATCAAAACAACAACCCGAGCCAATTTGAAGGTGACTATGCACAATGGAAAAAGATTGATGTGTGTAGCGGCGGTGGAGACGGTGGGACGCCAAATGAAGCGCCAACCGCTTCGTTAACAGCACCTACCGTGTCAGATGTGATCGTTGAGGGCGATAATGTCGTCTTAAGTGCTACGGCACTTGATGCTGATGGTAGCGTTGCTTCAGTAGAATTTTTTGTCGATGGTACTTCCGTCGCAGTAGTAACAGCAGCACCATTTGAAGCGACTTGGGCTGCAACGTCGGGCAACCATCAGGTTTCTGTTGTAGCAACAGACAATGAAGGTGCAGCAAGTGTAGCAAGCGCGGTATCTGTTTCTGTCGATTCACTGCAACCTGGCAATGAGGCGCCAACGGTATCAGTTGCACTTTCAGCGGCTTCTGTAGATGTAGGTAGCGTGGTAACACTTACGGCAACGGCTGCAGACAGTGATGGTACGGTTGATAAAGTCGATTTTTATGTGGCAGGTTCTTTAGTTGGTACGGCTGCAACAAGCCCGTATACGCTTGACTACACAACCACTCAAGCAGGTACTTTGTCTGTTTACGCCAAAGCGACCGACGATCAAGGCGCAACAACGGATTCAGCCTTGGCTTCTTTAAAGGTGAATGGTGCTCCAACGGTGAGTACATGTCGTCCTGATGGCTTGTATCAAACGCAAGGTGTCGATGTTCCTTACTGTACAATTTACGATGATGAAGGCCGTGAGAAAATGGGCGCGGATCACCCTCGTCGTGTGATTGGTTACTTCACCAGCTGGCGTGCAGGAGACGACCCGCAAGCGGCTTACCTGGTTAATGATATTCCTTGGGAACAACTTACACATATTAACTATGCGTTTGTGAGCATCGGTTCGGATGGCAAAGTGAACGTTGGTGACGTAAACGATCCAAATAATGCTGCTGTAGGTAAAGAGTGGCCGGGTGTAGAAGTCGACCCTGCATTAGGATTCAAAGGTCACTTTGGTGCGCTGGCAACCGCGAAGGAAAAACATGGTGTTAAAACGCTAATCTCAATTGGTGGTTGGGCTGAAACGGGCGGTCACTTCGTGACTGACGGAAGCCGAGTTGCTGATGGTGGCTTCTATACTATGACGACCAATGCTGATGGATCTATCAACCACCAAGGCATTGAAACATTCGCGACTTCAGCGGTAGAAATGCTACGTAAATATCAATTCGATGGCCTAGATATTGATTATGAGTACCCAACGTCAATGGCCGGTGCGGGTAACCCATACGACAAAGACTTCATGGAACCGCGTCGTGAGTACCTATGGGCCTCATACCAAGTGCTGATGAAAGTACTGCGTGAGAAGCTTGATGTGGCGTCTGCTGAAGATGGCAATCACTACATGTTAACTATCGCGGCACCTTCTTCTGGTTACCTGTTGCGCGGTATGGAAACATTCGATGTCACTCAATATCTTGATTACGTGAACATCATGTCTTACGACCTTCACGGCGCTTGGAACGACCACGTTGGCCATAACGCAGCCTTGTTTGATACAGGTAAAGATTCAGAACTAGCGCAGTGGAATGTATACGACACAGCGGCTTATGGTGGCATCGGCTACCTGAACACGGATTGGGCTTACCATTACTTCCGCGGTTCAATGCCAGCAGGTCGTATTAACATCGGCGTTCCATATTACACGCGTGGTTGGCAGGGCGTAACAGGTGGTGAAAATGGTCTTTGGGGCCGAGCTGCACTGCCTAATCAATCTGAATGTGCCGCTGGTACAGGTGAAGGTGAGAAGAATAACTGTGGTCACGGTGCGATTGGTATCGATAACATGTGGCATGATACCGACCCTAAAGGAAACGAAATGGGCGCAGGTTCGAACCCAATGTGGCATGCGAAGAACCTAGAGAAAGGTATTTGGGGTTCTTATGCGGACGCCTACAAGCTAGATCCTGTAAATGATCCAACGGATGTTCTAAGGGGTACTTACACGCGTAACTACGACAGCGTGGCGGTTGCACCTTGGCTATGGAATGCTGAAAAAGGCGTGTTCCTTTCTACGGAAGATAAAGAGTCTATCAACGTGAAAGCGGACTACGTTATCGACAAAGAAATCGGCGGCATCATGTTCTGGGAACTGGCTGGCGACTACAACTGTTATGTACTTGATGCAAGTGGCAACCGAACAACGGTTGATACCACAGAGCAAGCGTGTAACAGCGGTAACGGTGAGTTCCACATGGGTAACACAATGACTAAAGCTATCTACGATAAGTTTAACTCGGCAACGCCATATGGAAACAAAGTCGCGACAGGCGCAATTCCTACTGAAGCATTAGACATCGCAGTATCGGTGGGTGGCTTCAAAGTCGGTGACCAAAACTACCCAATTAATCCTAAGATCACGTTTACCAACAATACGGGGCAAGCACTGCCTGGCGGTACTGAGTTCCAGTTCGACATTCCAGTATCTGCACCAGACAACGCGAAAGATCAATCTGGTGGTGGTTTGACTGTGATTGCTTCGGGTCATACTCGTGCGGATAACATCGGTGGATTAGACGGTACTATGCACCGTGTGGCCTTTACATTACCTGCATGGAAAGAACTGCCTGCTGGTGGTGTGTATGAGTTGGACATGGTGTATTACTTACCAATTTCAGGTCCTGCAAACTATGCCGTTAACGTAGGTGGTGTTGATTATGCCTTTAGCTTTGAGCAGCCAGATTTACCTTTAGGTGATATCAGCTCTGGTGGTGATAACCCTGGCGACGGTGGCACAAACCCTGGTACGTGTGATACTGCAGGTTTAACTGTGTACCCAGATCTGCCTCAGAAAGACTGGGCCGGTAACCCAAGCCATGCTAATACGGGGGACCAAGTGGTTCACAACGGCAGTATTTACCAAGCTAACTGGTGGACAAGTTCTGAGCCGGGCAGTGACGGTAGCTGGACCAAAGTGTGTTCATAGTATTGATTTGTTGATAGAGGTGAGAGCTTTCTAGCTTAGCCTCCTTAAACAAACCACTTAACGTAGAGTTAAACGCCGAACTCAATCCTGTTCGGCGTTTTTTTATTCATGGTCTTACTATGTTTTACGCCTGCTACGTCTGAACGGTGAAAAAGTAGAAGGTAGTGAGCGTGTAGAGGAATAACAGATATAAAAAAGCCCAAATAGATCGCTCTATTTGGGCTTTTTCAGAATAGTTTGAAATCGCTAGTCGCTAAATTAAGCTTTTGCTTCTTTCATCGCTTCCGCTTTTTTTTCCTTTTGCATTTTTGCAAGGAAGTAGATGTTTACACATGCGATGAAGCCGTTGGTTGCAACCACTGGCCAAGCGTCAATCATAACGCCGTATGCTGTGAAGAGTGCACAGCCAATAAAGTTAAGGACACGCAGGCGAACGATATCTTTCATTGTTAATGAAATTGCGACCATAATAGACGCAGCGTAACCTAAAATCTCAACCATATTGAATTCCATTGTTTGACCCTCTTAAATTTGCCGATACTTTGTCGGTACCAATTCTTCTCTTCATGAGATGATTGAGGAAGCTCCGTGCCTCGAATGGTCTGGTTATGTTTAACGGGGTAGACTATACCAACTCCGTTTTTGTGATTAAACCCCCAAAATAGGTAGAAGTGAAGGTTAGCGATTACGCAAACGTTTAATGCATTTTTGCTTAACATAATTACCGTTTATGTTGGTGGTTGAATTGATAGTTATTGATATATAGGTAAAGGCTCTAACCATGATAAAACGATCCATTTGTGCAACAAAAAGCATAAAGACCGCTGTGCTTGTGACCTTGATGAGCATTGGGCTGACGGCATGTACGACCCAAGAGCAACTGCCTGTGCATGATTATGGTGTCGTTACTAGCGGTGACTTCGAGTTTATGAAAAATGGCGTCACGACTTATTCATGGCACCTACAATCAGAACAGGTATATCTCTCTAAGAAATACAATGAAACCGTCGTGACTGACATGGTACGTGATGCGATTGAAGAGCAGTTAACTGAAAAAGGGTACCGCTTAGAGCAAGTTGGGGGTGTTGGTGACGTGGTGGTTGGCTTTGGCCTAGCCGAAGAGTCAGAGCTGAATGACAATTCCATTTTCGATGCGGTTCAGCTCTCTACAGGTGTTTCATTCTATGATCGAAAGGGAAAACTCGCCGAAAAAGGCTCTCTATACATTGTGTTTTCAGTGCCAAATTCTCAGGTGATCCAGTGGCGAGCGCTAGCGCAAACGGGTATTCAGGCCGATCTTGAAGCAAGTGAGAGCAAAGAGCGAATTTCTGGTTTTGTGGAGATGCTATTTAGACAAATGCCAGAGAGATAAATAGCAAATACTAAGTTGGGGTAGTATTTGCTTGGTCGATATTAACGGTCGGAAAAATGAACAGATCGCAGAATATACTTTTTTATTTGTAACTAAAGGTACATTTGCGTAAAGCAACGTAAAGTTCGCGCTTCTTTTGCTAGCATTTGTCTATACTGGTCAAAACGTTAACTTAGGTTTAATTCAATGAAACTGTTCTCCAAATACTCTCTTCCTCTATTAAGTATATTCATTGTAAGTAACGCAGCGATGGTTAGCACGGCAGCTATCGCAGCACCTTCTATAGTACCGGCACCGCCAAGTTTGGGCGCGAAAGGGTATGTGTTAATCGACTTTAATTCTGGTGATGTGCTCGTCGAAAAAAATGCGCATACCAAGTTGAACCCAGCAAGCTTGACCAAACTGATGACCAGCTATGTCGCAGGTCAGGAGATGAAGCGAGGCAACATCTCCGCGGATGATAAAGTCAGAATCAGTGAAAACGCTTGGGCAAAGAATTTCCCTGACTCTTCAAAAATGTTCATCGAAGTAAATACCGACGTCGCGATGATGGATCTATACCGAGGATTGATTATTCAATCGGGTAACGATGCCAGTGTAGCGATCGCGGAGCATGTTGCAGGCTCTCAAGATGCCTTTGTTGATTTGATGAACTCTTGGGCTGCTTCGCTTAAATTGGAAAACACTCACTTTGCTAATGCACATGGTTTAGACGCTGACGACTTATATTCAACGCCTTACGATATCGCAATGCTTGGCCGAGCAATCATTAAAGATCTTCCAGATGTCTATGGCTTATACAGTGAGCGTTCTTTCAGTTACAACGGCATCACGCAACACAACCGCAATGGCTTGCTCCGTGACAGAAGTTTAACGGTTGATGGCATGAAAACGGGTTACACCTCGGGGGCGGGCTACAGCTTAGCGAGCTCGGCAACACAAGGTGAAATGCGACTTATCGCAGTGGTGATGGGCGCATCGAGTGTTAAAAGCCGTGAGTCAGACAGTAAGCAGCTTTTAAGTTACGGCTTCCGATTCTTCGATACGCTTAATGTCCACCAAGGTGGCGACCAAGTGGCTGAAGAGAAAGTATGGTTTGGTGACCAAGACACTTTGAAGCTTGGGGTTGCAGAAGACACGTTTATCACGCTACCTAAGTCAGACAGCAAAAGGCTCACCGCATCTATCGAATTAAACTCGGAACTCAAAGCGCCGATTGCAGAAGGTCAAACTCTAGGTGTCGTTCATTACACGGTTGATGGTGAAGATGTTCAAACTCAGCCTTTGATCGCACTTGAATCGGTTGAACAGGGTGGCTTGTTCAAGCGTTTGATGGACTACATTAAATTGTTCTTCTCAAGTCTGTTCTAAGTGAACTGACACCAGAACGAAAAGTAAAATGAATGGGCGCTGTGATTTGATCACAGCGCCTTTTGTTGTTTTAGAACTAGACAAAGCGAGGTGAATAACGTTCTTTATTAGCAGTCGCTGATGGTTTCGATTACTATACGCAAAATTTAGCAGTGTAGTTACTTATGACCATAGAGATAAAGAACATCACCGAACCTGAAGTAACTTGCGCCAATTGCCAGGCATGCTGTTGTCGTTTAGAGGTTATGATTATCACAGATACCGGTGTCCCAGAAGAGCATATTGCTTACGATGAGTGGGGCGGTGAAACCATGAAACGTTTAGATGATGGTTGGTGTTCAGCGGTAGATAGGGAAACACTGATGTGCACTATCTATGAAAACCGACCATGGATATGCCGTGAGTTCGAAATGGGCTCTTTTGAGTGTATCGATCAGCGTAAAGAGGTTATGGGTTAGGTTGTATTAGCAACCGGTTGATCCATATTATTAAATCAATATACGATATCTTGTAAGTCAGGGCTTTATATCTCGATTTGATATAGAGCCCTGATTCGTTTTACTGATTTAGTGTTGTGTGAGAACGAGTCGATTTAGAACTTAGAAGGCACTTCAAATTCCATCCATTCCCCGGTTGTTGGGTGAATCAGTTTGAGGTAGCCCGCATGAAGGTGCAGTCGTTCGCATTTGTAGCCATATAGGTCATCACCACGAATTGGTACGCCAAGTCCTTGTGGGTGAGCGCAGTGTACGCGTAGCTGGTGGGTACGGCCTGTTTTAGGATACAAGTACACCTTAGTTTTTCCGTTGTTGGTGCTGACCGCTTGCCAGTGCGTTTCTGCATTACGCCCATGTTCATGACAAACGAGTTGTCTTGGTCTGTCGGTGATATCGCCACGTAACGGCAAACTAATATCGCCAGAATCACCGTGGATTTCACCATCAAGCAGAGCTGTGTAACGTTTCTCAACGGTTCTATCGATGAACTGCTTCTGGATGTGTTTGTTGGATTCGGCCGTCAGCGCCAAGATCAACAAGCCAGATGTCGACATATCCAGTCTATGGATAATCAAAGGGCCTGTTGCATCTGGGTAGCGCGTTTTGATACGTATATATACTGAATCTTCGATGAACTTGCCTGGAACCGACAAGAACTCTTCGGGCTTGTTCACGACCACGATCTCTTCATCTTCATAAACAATTTCAAAAGACTTACCGACCGCAGGGTTTACGATAAGCGGATTATCTTCTAGCTCAATGCCACTTAGCTGGTGCTCAAGGATCTCAAAGCTCTTACTTTGGCAAACCGGGTAGAGGTTTCCGTGTTGTCGAATAATATCTGTTGGCGGTAGTCCCCACCAAAACTCTGCTAAAGCTAACGGTGTAAAGCCGTGTTCAAAGGCAAAGTTTAGCAATTTAGGTAGGCAGCAGTCACCAGAGCCTTGAAGCGCGTCTTTACCATCTAACAATTCAAGCAGGCTCTTTGACTCTGCCGCTCGGTTGACAAAACGATAGTGAGACAAGCGCTGTGTTTCTAATTCTGTAGAAATGGCCTGGAAGTCGTTCTTACGGCTTTTAAGTTCGCTTTCGATAGCGTCTACTTGTGATTGCTTTTCAGCGATCTTTTGTTTCCACTCGATACGAAGTGCTTTGAGGTCTCGCTTCTCTTGGCTGCTTTGATTACCTAACTGCTTAAGTAGATTGGCCGCATACTCTAGATTACCGAGTGCTTTCTCTTGGTTAGCTTGCTCTCTCAGTTCATTGCGCTGTGCTTTGTTGGCAGCCATAGTGAGTTGAAATGCTTCTATTGCTTTGCTCGCGTCGTTTTTAAGTTCGCTCAGCGTTGATGTCAGTTCATCTAAGTTATGAGAGTGCTCTAGGTTAGAGATGTCGTCAGCTAGAGTCGCTTGTTGAGTTAAGCTGTGTCTGTTTTGGTTTTCAAACTGCTTTTTATCAAATGCAGATGGAACAAAGCCAAAGCTTGTTAGTTGGGACTCTAACGACGAATCGAGTTGCAAGCCTGAGAACGCAGAAAGGTAGCCCAATTCTTGAGTTTGAGGGTGTTGAACCAGAAGAACGGCATAGAGATTACCTTGTGATGTTTCATTCACACCACAGTCAAGCAGTGACTGTTGAAGCTGCTGCATCGCTATTTCACACAGTGGATGCGGAGTATAGTAATACGGGAATGTAAAACGCTCTGGCAGCGATAAGGTTTGATTCGCTGTTTGGTTTAACGTGTGCAGTGGTGTGTATTGAGCAAGGTTTGCTGACATGAAGATCAAACTCTATGGGTATTCAGTTTAGAGCTCGATATTGTTGTCGAAATGAAGGTAAATGAGAAGCCAAAGCGAAAGATAAATCGGCTTTGGCTTCATTTAGACGGTCATTTTCACGCTATGGACGCATTGAATAGACAAAATCTCGATTAATTGGAGTGTTCTAACTCGAGTTGTTCCGCCTTTTGGTAAGCAAGGTGGCTCGCTAAAAGGTCACCGTATTTAGCAATGTTATGGTAAAGCGAAGTTGCACCAAAGTTACCGACGATTTCTACGATGAATGACATCATGAAATCGGCACCAGTGAGTGTTTCGCCTACAAGATAGGTTTTGCCTTCAAGTGATTGGTTTACGAAGGTCAGTATCTTTTGATTTTCGTCATCAGCATAACCACCAAGGAAGTTTGTTTCGGCGCCGTCTTTCATCACGAAGATCTTAAGCAGCATTGGTAAAATGCCCGAACTTTCAGCAAAGTGTAGCCACTGAGAATACTCAACGTATTCAGCTGTGCCGCGTGCTGGTGCAAATTTACCTTGGCCAAATTTGTCAATGAGGTACTCAGTAATCGCGCCAGATTCACTGATCACCAAGCCATCATCTTCAATGACTGGAGATTTGCCTAGAGGGTGAACAGACTTCAGTTCAGGTGGTGCTAAAAACGTGACACTGTCTCGTTGGTAAGGTTTGATCTGATAGTTTACACCAAGCTCTTCGAGTAGCCAGATGATGCGCTTCGAACGCGATTTATTCAGGTGATGTAAAGTAATCATAGTTCTGCCTATTCTATCCTTGAGCTATTTTGGTTCGTTAGTTTTGATAACAAGTTTACCGAAGTTCTGGCCTTCTAATAGACCCATGAAAGCTTGTGGCGCTTCGTCTAAACTTTCAATTAGGTGTTCGCGGTAGTGCATTTTTCCTTGAGAAAGCCATTCGGTCATTTGAGTTGCGAATTCATTGTAACGATGCGCGTAGTCGTCGAAGATAATGAAGCCTTGCATCTTAATGCGCTTAACTAGAAGGGTACCCATAAGGCTAGACATACGGTCTGGGCCCTCAGGGAGTGATGTCGCATTGTATTGCGAGATAAGACCACAAACAGGAATTCGAGCGCCTGTATTTAGAAGAGGCATCACTGCATCGAATACCTTGCCGCCAACGTTTTCAAAGTAAACGTCGATGCCGTTGTCACACGCTTTCGCCAATTGTTCTGCGAAGTCATCTGCCTTGTGGTCGATACATTCATCGAAACCAAGAACCTCTTTCGCGTATTGACACTTCTCTTGACCGCCAGCCACGCCAATGACACGACAACCTTTTAGTTTACCGATTTGTCCTACGGTAGCGCCAACTGGACCAGTTGCAGCCGCTACCACTAACGTGTCGCCTTCTTTCGGTTGGCCGATATCCAGTAAACCCATATAAGCGGTAAAGCCTGGCATGCCCATGATGCCCAGTGCGTAAGAAGGGTGAGTCGGCTCTTTTCCTAGCTTGATAAGACCTTCACCATTCGACACGCCATAGTCTTGCCAGCCTGTGTAAGCCAACACCCACTCGCCAACTTCAAAGTCGCTGTTGTTTGATGCTTCAACCTGACAAACAGTTGCACCAACCATCACCTCATCAATAGCAACTGGATCGGCATAAGATTTTGCATCATTCATACGACCACGCATGTAAGGGTCGAGAGATAGGTAAACTGAGCGAAGTAACATTTCACCATCGTTGATTGCTGGTGCGGCAACGGTTTCTAAGCGGAAGTTATCTTCAGTTGGTGCGCCGACAGGGCGAGAAGCCAATACGATGCGACGATTGTCTTGTTGAGTCATTGGATGTCCTTAATTTTATATTGTGTTTATTTAGAATTAGACCAGTCGTCTAGTATTGTTTCCTAAAAATCCCGCCGTCATCAAATTGATAAGAGGGCGGGTGATTTCTTTTAAGCTAATAAAGTCAATGCCAATCAAACGCAGTGCGCGTTAATGGCTTTCACCTTTTAAAATTTGTTTGGTAAGGCGTAATGCCGATTCTAAGCTATGTGAACTTTGGCTTAACTTGCTTAATAAACTAGCGCCTAGCCACATTGAGTATAGGTTCTGGGCTGCTTCTTGACTGTTTTCTACCGAGATAGAGCCATCTTCAATACCGCCAACAATACATTGTTGAATGGTTATCGTGACTTTCTCAGCACCTTTTAGCAGAGCCTGGCGCATAGGATCAGAAAGGTCAGAAACTTCAGCGCTGAGCTTAACCACTAAACACTTGTGTGCGTTACAGGTGCCATCTTCAGTTTTCGCCCATAGTGAAAAGTAACTCAAGATTCGTTGATAATGGCTGCCTTCACCGTGCACTAAAATGGATTCAATCTTAGTGATGTAGTTTTCAAAATAGTGCTGGATTAGCGCCTCACCAAATTGCTCTTTTGATTTAAAGTAGTGGTAAAACGACCCTTTCGGTACTTCCGCTTCTTTAAGCAATTGTGATAAGCCAACGCCATTAAAGCCGTTGTTCACTATTAATTGATAGCCGACATCTAAAATATGCAGGCGTGTGTCATTTGTTTTCTCGTTCATGGTCGATACTATAATTTAAATTAGACCAGTCGTCTAGTGGCTGTGTTTTTACTTGATTATTCGTGTCAACTGGATGGTCGCCAGTGATAAGGCGCTTTAAAGCAATGATTTACCAATAAAAAGCCCCGGCATGTTCTGAATGTCGGGGCTTAACGTAATGCTCACTTTCAAGCGAGTAGATTACTGGATAGAGATTAACTCAACGTCAAAAATCAGTGTTGCTGATGGTGGGATTGGGCCGGTACCACCTTTGCCGTAACCTAGCGTGCTTGGAATGAATAGGCGGACTTTTTGACCTTCTACCATGTAAGTCAAACCTTCTTGCCAGCCTTTGATTACTTGCTTCAGAGCGAATGAGATTGGCTCACCACGTTCTACAGAGCTATCGAAAACCGTGCCATCGATCAGAGTACCGTGATAGTGAACTGTTACTTTGCTGTCTTTAGTAGGGTGAACAGTGCCAGTACCTTCTTCAAGAACTAGGTACTGAAGACCGCTCTCAGTCGTGATCACACCCTCTTTCTTTCCGTTCTCTAGCAGGAACTGTTGACCTTGTTCGAAGTTTTCTGCACCAGACTTATGATTTGTCCAAGTACGGTAAATCATGAAACCCGCCAAAAGAAAGACGATGACCGGGATGACAAATTTAGACATAGTAAAACCTATTATATTTATTGCTTAGTTTATTAATGAGCTGACTAAAGCCGCGCTTATGGTTGAGTCAAAAGGTAGTTGATGGTTTTTGCGATACCAGCAACGTCTTGGTGACCAGCTGTCAGCACTTGGTATTTGCCGTTAACGATAAACGTTGGTACTGAGTTGATCTGACCTTTTACTGAAACTTCTTCTGCTTTCTTAACGTAGTCGAAAAGTGTTACTTGCTGTTCTTTGTTCAACTGGTATGGGCTAACCAAACCGCGAGAAGTGAAAGCTATTTCTAGCGCTTGCTGGCGCTGCTCTGGTGTCGCGTCTGCGCCCATTTGAACCGCAGCGAAAAGGTCTTCCATGAAAGCGTGGTCTGGCGTTGCGTCTAGCTGCATTACTGCTGTGTAGTAGATCATTGCGCTGATTTGAGCACTTTCATTGAATGTTACGTGCATCTTGCCAATGGTTTGGTCTGTAAGCGACTCAATCTCTGGAATTGCACTTTCCATTTGGCGACAGTGACCACAATTTAGAGAGAAGATTTCAGTGATCGGTGACAGGTTAAATTCTGTTAGAGCGGTCGGAAGCGCCTCGTATTGAACGCCTTTTTGTGGCTCGTCTGTTTCGCTACAACCAGCAATAACAAGTACAGCAACAAGCGCAGTGAAGAATTTAGTAAATGGTTTAAACATGATGTTTACTCTAGCGTTGAGAAGTCGTGAGATTCTAACTATTTAGTACGAATTGGAAAACAATTATAAGGTAAATAAATGCAAACAGTACGAACTAGCGAGTTAAGACAGGCTAGTTGACGGTTAACTGTGATCAAAAGCACTATTTTTAGAAGTGCGTGCTTTTTGTCTAAAGTTTTTTTCTGGGTGCCGATATAGACATAAGTAAATGGTTTATCTGCATGAGTGGTTGGTGAAGTAATGAGATATTTAGCGATAATGTTAAGCATAGCTTTGGCTGGGTGTGAAACGACGTTACCAACCGGTATGTTAGGCGACAATCTGCTAGAGACAGCGCCTCAAACAGATTACGATTTGATGCATCCGGAGTGGGGCGTTGTTCAAACGACAACAACTACAAACCGCCGCGGCTACTCAATGCAAAGTAGCTCTCAACATCAAAGAACCATAACCACTAACTACGGTCGTGGCGTGTCAACGAACGACCCGCTAGAAGTGTTTCTAAGACAAAACCGCATCGATTTTGAAGTGTTGCCAGGTAACCATGTGATGGTAAAACTTGAGCAACATGTGAATTTTAAAACAGGATCTGCGTTCCCTGAACCCGCTTACAATCAATGGTTAGACACACTTGGTAGTTACCTTTCTCAGCGCCAAGACATCGATATTGTGATTGAAGGTCATACCGATAACACCGGCACAGATCGTATCAATGATCCTTTGTCAGAGCAGCGCGCAAAAGAGGTGAAAGCTCGCCTAGAGAGCAACTATGTGTCGAGTCGTTCTATCTATACTCGTGGCTTTGGTGAGTACGTTCCAGCGTGTACCAATGCTTCCCCGCAAGGTAAGGCGTGTAACCGTCGTGTTGAGCTGATGCTGATTGTCGCGAAATAGGTTTTAGCGTTTTGTTCTTAAGAGAAGATCGCACAAATAACAGACATAAAAAATCCCTCACGTTCGAGGGATTTTTTGTATCTGACTTTCGCTTAGCTTGTTAGCTTATGCGAACTGCTTTTCTAAGTAAGCAACGATGTCTGAAGACTCGTACATCCACTCAGTTTTGCCGTCTTTCTCAATACGTAGACAAGGCACTTTCACACGACCGCCGCCCGCTTCAAGCTCTGCACGGTGCTGTTCATTGTTTTTAGCATCACGAAGTTCAAACTGAACCGATTGACGTTTCATCGCGCGGCGTACTTTTACACAAAATGGGCACGCTTCGAATTGGTATAACGTGTGTGATTTAGCTTGCTCATTGACTTTGTTTTGTTCTTCTTGCGAACGTTTCACGCCACGAGGAGTAAAAACAAAATTTAATAGCAAAATGACACGACCTAAGAACCAACGGATAAACTTCATAACTCTCTCTACATATTTAAAATTAGCGTTACAATTTGCAGCATTATATACACAAGTTTTGCCAGATGCTCGCAACAAACTGCTAATATCTATTTTGTCCGTTCAATCGTGTGAGACTTAGCCACATTTAGCCCTAAACGCTTCGATAGTCGGGTTAGGTTTGCTCGGTCCGTCTTTAGAACTCGACCTGCCTGCGCCCAGTTAAAGTTCGCCTCTTCTAACACCTCAGTGATGATGCTACGTTGAAAATCGTCGGTTGCACCACGTAAGCCTGCCGATAGATCGACCGTTGGCGTAGATAGCGGGGTTGTTTTCGCTTGAGTCGTGGCGACTGGCTGGTCTTGATCCAACGGCCCACAATCTTCTTTGGTGATTGTTACTAGGTTCTTGTTGGTACTGCGAGCAAGTGCTTTCAGTGCCGAACGGCTGATTACGTGCTCAAGTTCACGGACGTTACCTGGCCAGCCATAGCGGTTCAGGAATACAAGAACATCAGAGCGGAATTTAACTTGGTTGATGCCGAGCTTACGACGAGCCTGTTCTAGGAAGAAACCGGCTAGTAAACTGATGTCGTCTCCACGATCTTTCAAAGCAGGGACCGCAATAGGGTACACACTTAATCGGTGATATAAATCGGCTCTGAATCGACCGTCTTCCACTTCTTGCTTTAAGTCTCGGTTAGTTGCTGCCAACACACGCACGTCAATGGTTTGAATGTTGTCTTGACCTACAGGTTGAATTTCGTTGTTTTGCAGCGCACGCAGTAACTTACTTTGCGCGGCTAACGGCAGTTCACCAATCTCATCTAGGAACAGGGTACCGCCATCGGCGAGTGCGAACTTACCTAAGCGGTTTTTGTCTGCACCCGTAAATGCACCACGTACGTGACCAAACAGTTCACTCTCAACTAGGTTCTCAGGAATAGCCGCGCAGTTTACGTAAACCAGTGGATTACGCTTACGTTGCGATTGATGGTGAAGGGTACGAGCGACCAGTTCTTTACCTACACCTGTATCACCATGAATCAGAATGTTGAATTCTGAAGGCGCTACTACAGCGATGTCGTTCTTAAGCGCCACCATGGTGTCACTGTTACCAATCAACTCACCGCCGTCGCGTTCCCACGCCTCAACGTTCAACTCTTCTAACAGCTGTTTGGATTGTTTCGCTTGATGTTCAAGTTGAGAAAAGGTCAATGCCATCTGCATGCTTGATGCCGCAATGGCTGCTAAAACTTCTAGGTTACGCGCTGGAATATTAGCGAAGACGTCTGGCTTAAGGCTGTCTAGCGTTAGAACCCCTAATAGCTTATCGCCAAATAGCAAAGGCAGTCCCATACAGGCGTGCATTGGCAGGTCGCCATCATGGTCGATCAGTAGGCCATCAAAAGGATCTGGGAGAGAACTATCAGAATCGAAACGAACAGGAGAGCGAGATGCACATATCTCCGCAAAACGAGGGTGCTCTGAAATGATAAAGCGACGACCGAACGTGTCGCGGCTGAGCCCTTGCATTGCGATAGGTACTAGTGTGTCACCTTGAAGGCTTAATAGCGCGACACAATCACACGTAATGGTTTTACGAATGGCATCGATTAGGCGATTAAAACGATCTTGATCGTTCACACCACTTGCGAGACCAATGGTCATTTCCATGAGGGTAGATGCGGAGATATCTTGCATAAAAAACTCTAACTGTGTGTGTTTATATACATCATAGAGTCTTATTGACTTAAAAAAAAGGTCTTTTTGACATTTTTATAAAGGGATTTTTGAGAATAAAGCCAGTGCTGGCGGGGCTTGAAAAAGTTGGCACTGATTGTGCAAAAGAGACAGTGAAGCCCAATTATAGCGCTGATTAAACAGACTATTCTTGATCTCAATCAATCAGGTGGCATTAATCAGGTTTCGCGATTTTTTGAAATGAAAACGAGTCAAAATAACTCAGTTTCTAAGAATAACTAAGCTTTCAGAAAATCGATAAGTCATTCTTAATTTTTAAGTAGTCAAAATGACATAATAGGTCATAAGGCTCAGTGTTCGGAGTAAATTCATGCTTAACAATGCATATATCGAAATCATCAAATCTACTATTCCTCTACTTGAGAGCGCAGGCCCGGCTTTAACTCAGCATTTTTATCAACGTATGTTCACACATAACCCTGAGTTAAAAGATATCTTCAATATGACTCACCAAAGAACAGGTCGCCAAGGCGTAGCACTGTTTGAAGCTATCGCGGCATATGCAAAGAACATTGAAAACCTAGCAGCGCTAACAACAGCGGTTGAACGTATTGCTCACAAACACACAAGTTTTAACATTCAACCAGAACACTACCAAATTGTTGGTTTACACCTGATTGAAACATTACGTGAATTGGCAACAGACGCGTTTACACCTGAAGTTGAAGAGGCGTGGACAGCGGCTTACCTTTTCTTGGCTCAAGTATTCATCGATCGTGAAGCTGAGCTTTACCTACAACGCAAACAAGCTGTTGGCGGTTGGGAAGCGGCACGTACATTCGTGATTGCAGATAAGATTGAAGAATCAGCACTAGTAACAAGCTTTATTCTACAACCAAAAGATGGCGGTGACGTTCTAGATTACACGCCTGGTCAATACATCGGTATTGAAGTTAAACCAGAAGGTGCGCAATACAGTGAAATTCGTCAATACTCATTATCAGACAAGCCGAACGGTAAGCAATACCGCATCTCTGTGAAGCGTGAAGGTCATGGCCAAGAAACACAGGGCGTGGTTTCCAACCACTTACACGACACGGTTGCTATCGGTGATGAAGTAAGCCTTTACGCTCCAGCGGGTGACTTCATGTATCAAGAGCGCAGTAAGCCAGTAACGCTTATCTCTGCAGGTGTTGGTGTAACGCCAATGCAGTCAATGCTTGAGTTCTTGAATACTGAAGAGAAAAACGAGCCAGTGCTTTACCTACATGCTTGTGAAAATGAAGATCAGCACTCATTCACTAAACGTGTCAAAGACATCGTTGCTGATAAAGGCTGGTCTGCGAAGACATGGTACATGAACAAAGAAGCATCTGCGTGTGAGAATACGCACGAAGGTCAAATGGATCTTGCTTCGATCTCTGATACTGAAGGATTTAAAGACAGCGATTTCTACATCTGTGGCCCTGTAGGCTTCATGAAGAACATTGTTGAGCAGCTAGACGCACTGAAAGTTGACCGCTCTCGTGTTCACTACGAAGTATTTGGCCCTCACGCTAACTTCTAAGAACCACGCTAACTTTAAGAACTTTAGGGAGTTGTGTTAACACTCGCCTGATCTATTAACAACCTTGCCCAATCAAAAGGCCTCACAATGTGAGGCCTTCTTTCGTTTTGTGCGAAGCTGCGGATTCAGCGTGCTGGAAAGTATTATTTGAATTGGTTAAGAACGTTTCACTTTCTTAGACATGTAATCGGGGTCAAAAAGCTCGGGCCAGTACATCTTCACGTAACCGCCAGCGACCCAAATTACTAGGATGGTTGCGATGGTCAACTCGAAGAAACCAAATTTATGTAACCAGTACCACTGTGGATACTCGGCACCGAAAAAGGTGGTTAAACGATGCATAGCGATAGCACTGATTACCGATGGAAAGGTTACCGCAGCAATGGAAGGTTGGAACTTCAGTCGCATGAGCCTTACATAGCATAAGTAGATCAGCAACGTCATGGTAATAGCAATACCCGCTAAGGCGCCTGTCAGAATTGGGTCGGGGTGGTCGAAATTAACCAAGTAAGCGGCAAGCGACAAGTTCACTGGAGCCGCCATGATTGCTAGTGTCGGTCTTGCTCTACGAGGGAGGTTTCCTTCAAACACCAAGCGATAAAGCACTACAGGTAGTAAGAAGAAGTAGATACCGATGCAGGTGGCTGCGAGCGTTTCTGAAAACACTGTGTGCCCAAATTGGGTGCCTGCCAGCGAACTACTGATCAACCCTACAGGATATAGGAACCAGCTTGGAACGATATTAGACATCTTGAAATTGATGATCTGGAAACCGAAGAACAACACCATCATCGAAAAATGAAGTAATAGGGCACAGAACCAGATTGGGTAGGCGATTATTGGTGATATTTCGGCTAAATAGTCACATAGGATCAACAGTGCCATGCTCATTGGCGCCATCAAGCTTCCACTAAGTGGGTGACGAATATCATTAATGAAGGTATTAAAACTTGTCAGGTAACGAAGTAAAACAGGTAACAGAAGCAGCGCACCAAGTGAAGCGAGGTAGGGGCGAATAACCTCACCTATGCCTGGTATATATAAAGCCCAAGCTTGTCCTAGACCTATAACACCAAGTGCTAAAGATGCCTGAGATGGCGGCACGTTTTTTACTTGGGTCAACCTTCTCCAGTTCAACGACTTGCTCCAACTTAGTGACTTATAAAACAATTGTTAACAATAAAGCTTTTGCTCTATTTAATGCGTGCAGTTGTGCCATCAATAGCTGTTGAGGGCGCTCAACTAATTTTGAGTGGATGATAGCAACTTTAACGTTTGCTTTTTTGACTTTGATGCGGAATCGGGACATTAAGCACGTTGAATGTGTGCTTTTGTTCTGTGAGTCATTTGTCATTAACGAACTTCCTCTTGTTGAGGGAGGTCTTGTTGTCTCAACTTCTCATTTTTAAGCGTGCGGTTCAGTAGTTGGCTGTAGATTGGTTGGCCACCTAGCATTTGCGCAAAGATAACGGCACCAAGGCAGGTAATTATCAAAGGTAAGATCAGGTAATAGTTATTGGTCATTTCGATAACCAGCAATATACCTGTAATCGGTGCACGTACAGTTGCTGCGAACAGTGCGCCCATACCTGCAATCGCAAACATACCTGGTTCTATATTTAGTTCAGGGAAGAATGCCGCCGCGATAAGCCCAAATGCATAACCAAAGAGTGTACCGAGTGCTAGCATAGGGGCGAAAATACCACCCGGTGCACCAGAGCCGAAACAGAGTAGAGTGGTAAGCACACGCCCAAGGAAAATAAGCAGTAATATGTTGGTGCTGTAATTACCGTTGGTGACATTTGGGATAATACCGATACCACCGCCAGTCAATTCTGGAATGTAGAGAAGCAATAAACCAAAGCAACCACCGAGTAATGTACCTGTTATTAAGTAACGTTTGCGGTCGTTTTTGTGTATTGCGACAAACATGTCTTGTGAAAGGGTGATCAGTTTATTGAAAATTACCCCAAACATTCCGAACAGTACGCCTAACAACAAGAATAACCATAGTGCACTCAGTTCAGGCTGTTGATATTGAGGCATGGTGATGACAGCCGACTGCCCGTTGATAGAACGAAATACAATGTTGGCTGAAACGGCTGAAATGATAACGGCTTTGATAGAAATGAGAGAGTAGCGGAATTGTGGTCGCATCTCTTCAACAACGAACATGATTCCAGCTAATGGAGCATTGAATGCAGCTGCTAAACCACCAGCTGCGCCAGAGGCAAGCAGTGAGTGTCGACTGTCATCGTCTTTTACACGGAAGATATCAGTGACCATACGACCAATGCTGCCACCCATTTGCACGGTTGGTCCTTCACGACCTAACACCATACCTGAACCTAATGCGCCCATACCGCCAAAGAACTTCACAGGTAGAACTCGCCACCAACGAACCGGTCGCATCCCGTCCATCGCGCCTTCAATCTCAGGGATACCGGATCCTGCGGCTTCCGGGGCAAAGCGGTGCACGAGAAAATAGCCGATGAAAGCAAAGGCTGCACTGATAAGAAACGCAGATAACCAAAGTGGTAGATGATTGCCCAGCTCATCTTTCAGCCAGTCGGTACGTGTTTCTGTTATGAAATGCACTGCAACTTCGAAGTAGGTACCAACAACACCCGCAAGGATACCAACAAGGCAAGAAAGGATGAGAACTGAAACGGGAGCTTTGTCTCTAGAAAGAAATTGGTTGATAGCACCCCTTGGCATTTTTGCTAAAAGGGACTGCTTAAATTTCTCTCTATTGGTCATTGAAGTTTGGTTCCTGAGTTGATGCGGCGGGGCTTAAGTAAATTATACGCCTACTCTGCTTATCCTATAGCAACAAAGATGCAAAGTTGAATTTCATTTATGAAAGGAGTGTATTACATAAATAGATTGTATAAAGAATATAGTGGAATCACCGTCACAATTTTGATCGAATCTACAGCGCTAACTTGAATTACTACCAAAATGAACCATAGTTAAATCGTAAAGCAACATAACGAGCCGCAAGGAGACATGAGGTTTTACACACAATTTGGATGGATTCAAAAATACAAAGTTTTAGTTCCTCGTTAAATGTTCAGGTCGATATTTAAGACTTCCTGATTCGCGAACTCACGATTGAGTAACGAGGGTGAGGCGTACTCTTGAAGTACGCCTTTAGTTTGTTTGGAGCATCCAAAATCACTTCTCTTTCTCTAGCGCCAAATCTTCGAATGCGTGCACCAATTTCTCTTCTCACTCTCCCTTGGCCAAGGGCTTGTTTTCAATTTATCAATCTAAGTATAAACAAGCGATTGGGGTCAACTTTGTAGTGATTGAGTATATACTCCCTTAAAAAGGAGAACTGATATGACCAAAAAAGTTCCTACGAACATAATTACGGGTTTCTTAGGTGTTGGTAAGACGACTGCTATCTTGAACCTATTGAAAAATAAACCTGAGAGCGAAAACTGGGCTGTTCTGGTTAATGAGTTTGGTGAGATTGGTATTGATGGTGCACTGATGACAGATCAAGGCGCATTGATTAAAGAAGTGCCGGGTGGCTGCATGTGTTGTACTGCTGGTGTACCGATGTCGGTGGGCATTAATGCGTTGCTTCGTCAAAAGCCAGATCGTTTACTGATTGAGCCAACAGGCCTAGGGCATCCAAAGCAGGTTATTGCTACCCTAACTTCAGAACAATACACACCATACGTTGATCTTAAAGCAACGCTAGGTTTGGTAGACCCGCGTAACTTATCCAACGAAAAGTACACCTCTAATCAGAACTTTAATGATCAGTTAGACAGTGCTGATGTGATTCTTGGTACTAAAGTTGACCTTGTTCACTCTGAAGACATCGATGTATTTAACGATTGGGTAACGGATCAAACGCCAGCAAAAGTGTTCCATAAGTTGATTCACGATGGTGAAGTGCCTCTAGAAGTGTTGGACATTGAGCGTGTGTACGGCAGTGCTTCAACTCATCTAGAATCACACCATCATGATCACGCTGAACAAGAACCTCAATTCGAACTTCCTCCGGGCGAAGCGTTTATCCGAAAGGAAAACAAAGGGCAGGGTTACTTTAGCTGTGGCTGGTTGTTTGGCGCAGAGTATAAATTCGATTTCGATGCACTATTCTCAATGCTGTCTGATTTAACGGCTGAGCGCGTTAAAGCGGTGGTTAATACAGATCAAGGTTGCTTTGCTTTTAACGTCGCGAATCAAGTTGTGTCCGTCAATGAAATCACACTTGATGGCTTTGAATCACGACTTGAAGTTATCGACTCACAGCTTATGCCTTGGGGCGACCTTGAGCAGATATTGCTCAAGCTGTGTGGTATCAAATAGGGTTTATTCTCTGTTTGAGCCTAATAATTGGGTTTTTGCTTCGCGGTTCGCGTGGTAAACACCAGATTAAGTGAGAAAATTTGCGTTATATCACGATAAATGTGAGATAAATCACTCTAATTACTTTATAGTGCTCGGCTGAAATAAGAATGTAGGCTGTCTGCTTAAGGAACTCGTAACAATGTCATTTTCCTCTCAAGGTTTTGCTCCTGAATTAGTCAAAGCGCTGACTGAGTGCGGTTATGAAAAACTCACTCCAATTCAACAAAAAGCAATTCCAATGGCTCGTAAAGGCCATGATATTTTTGCTACTGCTCAAACCGGTACAGGTAAAACAGCGGCATTCTCATTGCCTGTTATCCAGCATCTACTGAACAGTGGTAAAAAAGCATCTCGAGGAACGGCTCGCGGCCTTATTTTAGCTCCAACTCGTGAGCTAGCAGCGCAGATTGCTCAAAACATTAAAGACTACGTTAAATACACAGAACTAAGCGTTTCTGCGGTTTACGGTGGTAACAAGATGTCTTCACAGGTTCGTCAATTAGAACTGGGTGTTGATATTCTGGTTGCAACGCCAGGCCGTTTAGAAGAGCACTTAGAAGCGGGTAACGTGTCTATTGCTAACCTAGAATTCCTAGTATTTGACGAAGCTGACCGTATCTTAGATATGGGCTTTATCAATGCGGTTCGCAAGATCATGTTGGATGTAGAAACTTCTCCACAAATCATGATGTTCTCTGCGACCACATCAACGCAGTTAAACCAGCTGTCGGTTGATATCTTACGTAAGCCAAAACGTATCAGTGTTGAGCGTGAAAACTCAACGGCTGCAACGGTAGGTCACGTCGTTTACCCTGTGGATCAAGAGCGTAAAACAGAGCTACTTTCTGAGCTTATTGGCCGTAAAAACTGGCGCCAAGTACTGGTGTTTGTGAACTACAAAGAAACTGCAAACGAAGTGGTTAAAGAGCTTAAACTAGACGGCATTAAAGCAGTACTGTGTCACGGTGATAAAGCGCAAAGTGCTCGTCGTCGTGCTCTAGATGACTTTAAAGAAGGTAAAGCACGTGTAATGGTAGCAACCGATGTTGCGGCTCGTGGTCTTGATATTGAAGACTTACCACACGTGATTAACTACGACATGCCGTTCTTAGCAGAAGATTACGTTCACCGTATCGGCCGTACTGGTCGCGCAGGTAAGCAAGGTCATGCTGTTTCTTTCGTTAACCGCGAAGAAGAGTTAACTGTGGTGCAGGTTGAGAAACTGATTCAACAACGTATCCGTCGTGTTGAGCAACCTGGTTACGAGCCTAAGAAGCGTGATGCTTACATTGAGAAGCTAAACACGAAAGCGGCATACAAAAACCGTCAAGGTCGTAAGAATAACGCGAACGATGCACCACAAGATCAAGCAAGCGCAGAACGTCGTCTAGCGATGATGAAGCGAATTAAAAACCGTCGTAAGTAAAATTACGGTTGGTTATGTAAAAGAGCCACTGTATTGTGGCTCTTTTGCGTTTTTGGGCGCGGTGTTATTTATAAACACAGTTTTTCTACATAAATGCTTATTCTGGCGTTTGTGATCATCGATTTTTCAATCTCCCAATTTTCAGTGAACTGTTTCTCAATGGGGAAACAGTGAGTTTCAAGCAGTAACAAGGCAGTAAGGTAATAATATGGATAGCGCGCTACTTTTAGCTTTCATCCCCACGTTTTTCTTTGTTTCAATCACCCCAGGCATGTGCATGACTTTGGCCTTAACACTAAGTATGAGTATTGGCTATAAGCGTACATTGTGGATGATGATCGGTGAGCTGGCAGGTGTTGCTGTTGTGTCGGTCGCTGCTGTATTGGGTATTGCTTCAATAATGCTGAACTACCCGTGGTTATTTGCTGGCTTTAAGTTCGTTGGTGCAGCATATTTGTTCTACCTAGGTATTCAGATGTGGCGCTCAAGAGGCAAACTGGCGATCAGTACTGATAATCAAGACACCCAAGTGAACAATGATTGGGATTTGGTGGTTCAAGGCTTTGTTACTGCGATTGCAAACCCGAAAGGCTGGGCGTTTATGATTTCTCTACTGCCTCCTTTTATCAACAGCAGTAAAGACTTAGCACCGCAGTTGTTCATTCTCGTGTCGATTATTCTTGTTTCTGAGTTTGTTTGTATGACTCTGTACGCGACAGGCGGTAAGAGCCTTAAGCACATGCTCGGTAAGGCTGATAACGTGAAGTTGATGAATCGTATTGCTGGCACATTAATGATGGGTGTTGGTGTGTGGTTGTTTGTGAGTTAATTCTACTGCAACGACAACGAGCAGAGAGATTCTACTACTCAATCGCTCCACCTTTTCGAGGATGACGAGAGCTTGGGGGGATGATGAGTTTTGAGGCTCGGATTCTTACGTAAATCGAAGATTGAACACAATAGAAAAGAGCGATAGGGCATTTGGCCTTATCGCTCTTTTTGTATTACCTAGATAACTAACGCTGCATTGCGTTGTTTGCTAAACCGCGATCTCACCACCGTCTTCACGGCGAATAACGACAGTAGATGCTCGTGGACGGACGTTACCTTGAGTTTGAGCCGTTGCATCGTCTGATGATGGCCAGTTCGCAGGGTGTTGAATGTTCACAAACAGTGATTTGAAGTCAGGGCTGATGGTAAAGCCTGTTACTTCACAACCGTTTGGCCCCACAAAGAAGCGCTTTAGCTGTGCTTGATTTTTTGCATCAATTACCGCGCTGTTGCCTTGGTCATCCGTTAACTGAGATGGAACTACTGCAAGCATTTGGTCATTGGTATAGCCCGTTACTTCGTCTGCACCGTTATCCGTTTGAATCCATAGGATGCCACGCGCATCAAACGCTAAGCCATCAGGGCTCGCAAATTGGTTCATGTCTGTTAGACCTGAGCGGTTGATAGACTTATCTTCCACAGCAGGAGAACCGAATACAAAGATATCCCAATCGAATTCGCCCGCCGTTTTACCTTCATCCCAGCGGATAACATGACCAAACTTGTTGTTTACACGAGGGTTCGCTGAGTTCGCTTCTTTACGCTTGTTGTTGTTTGTTAGCGTTAGGTAAGCGGTACCTGTCATTGGGTCAACAGAGCACCATTCAGGGCGATCCATTGGTGTTGCACCTACAAGGTCGGCAGCGCCTGCTGTATTGACGATAAGTGCCGCTTGTGAATCAAACGTATCACCTAGCTTGCCACCGTTTGTTGTTTTGCTGTTTAGTGTTAATGGTAACCACGTACCTGAACCATCGTCGTTGAACTTAGCTACGTAAAGCGTGCCTTTGTCCATGTACTTGTCGCCGGCGTTTAGGCGGTTGCTTGGCTCAGCGTCACGTGGGTCCCATTTCGCTTCAGAAACAAATTTGTATAGGTATTCGAAACGAGAGTCGTGACCCGAGTAGAATACGATTGGTTCGCCTTCGGTTAACTTACCAAACGTACAACCTTCATGACGGAAGCTACCTAGAGCGGTACGCTTCTTCGCTCGTGAGTTTGCAGTGTACGGGTCGATCTCAACAATGTAACCGTGACCGTGTGCTTCGTTACGGTAATCGTCCATTGGAGAATCAGCTGTTGGAGTTACATCAAAGCGTGCAAACTCATCTAAACGCTCTTGTTTGTCACCAGAAAGCGTGTCCCAACCGTAACGTGTTTTATCTGTCGCGATACCGATACGCTCTTGAGCAGGTGTAGTTGTCCCTTTATTGACGAAGTAACCCGGCCAGTTTTCTTCACAAGTGAGGTAAGTGCCCCAAGGTGTGTAGCCGTTACCACAGTTGTTCAATGTACCACGAGCTTGGCTGCCGTCTTGTGAGAATTTCGTTTTGGTAAACTCACTGTGAGCGACAGGGCCAGATAGGTCCATTACAGTGGCGCCAGTATAGCGGCGGTTAAGTGGGTCGTTATCGACCATTACCCACTGGTTGCCCTCAAGCTTAACGCGAACAACACTCACGCCGTGCGCATTGATCTCTTTGCGTACTTCACCAATGTTAGGGCGAGCGCCTTCATTGTATGTCGGGCCATTAGCGTGAAGTGCTTTTTGGTCAATGTATTCGTGGTTGATCACCAACAAACCATCATTGCTGTTGCCATCCAACGGGAAGAAGTGCATGCCATCGTGGTGCATTCCCAGTGCGTTAGCTTGGTCTTGTGCATTGTTGGTGCCGTCTTTTAGCCAAGGATTGCCTTGCTTATTGAGTGGAGTACCCCAAGGAACTAATACTTGTGCAGTGTATCCTTTAGGCACAACCACGCTGTTTGTTAATGAGCCTTTAACGGATTCAAATGCTAGCGTCGCAGTACTTTTTTGTGCGCCCGTAGCTTGCATAGTTGCCGCGTTAGCTGTGCTGTGACCACCTAAACCGAATGCACCAAAGGCGGTCATTGCACTGATGCCTAAGCCGCCTTTTAATACGTTTCTTCTTGAAAGGTTTGCTTCTAGAACCTCTTCAAAGGGTTTGTTGTTACTCTTGTTAAAACGAGTGCTATCAAATGTTTCCTTGCTCATCGCAACTGCTTCCTATTGGTTGACTTTATTATTTGTTATTTATGACTTACAAAATTAATAACTAATTGGTTAATAAGTTGGGTAAATTTGTGACCAATCGTGAAGCAGTTAAGTGACAGATTTTTTTGGTTTTTATTAAGCTTTTGTTTCTGTAGCACGATTTTTGTCTCAAGGCTTTTTATGCAAGACAAAACACTTGGGGATTGGGTTAGAACTGTGTATAAATGCTTAATCAAATGAAAAGAGAGACAGTTATGAAATTAGATAAAATCGAAAACAAAAATCGTCGCCTACGCAAAAAGCTATACCTAGGTGAATTCGCGATTCTGGGTTTTGAAGTAAGCTGCAAGACATCGATTGCTGATTTTGACCAATACGATGTGTTCATTGACGAGTTCATCGATTTCATCGACAGCATCGGCTTATGCTTTGGTGGCGGTGGCCTTGAGCTGTTTGAAGGTTTCTTATGTTCTATCGAGCGTTACCGTTCTGTAACTGAAGCAGAGCAACTGCAAGTTGCACAATGGCTTGAAGCGCGTGCTGAAGTAACAAAAGTTGAAATTAGCGAGCTTATTGACGCAAACTACGCGTTCTAAATTGATGTTGTACTGTTAGCTTCACTTAGAGGCCTACACGGCTTTTAGAACGAGCAACAATACACTCAAACAGAGGCCGAATCGGTAAATCGATTCGGCCTTTTTGCGTTTTGACTTAGAACCGGATTCGAAGCGGGTGAGGGTCGTGATTCAAAATGAGGTGGAGCAGGAAGCGCCGAATGGTTCATTGGGAATAGGAACCAAGATCGCGCAGTCTATACTGATGTTGCATCACAGTGTGTTAGAAACAACAAAGGCAGAGAACTCATTTCAGCAAAGCTTTTACTTGCCGTCGATATAGTTCTTTCTGCCTTTGGTATTCGCTAGGCTGCTTTTGAATTGCAGCCTGCTAAAGATTAAGCGAGGTTACGCGTCTTTGTTCTCTTCGTTGCCTTCATTTACTTTTGCGTAGAAGTGAAGCAACTCAGTTAATTCTTTAACCCAACCAAAGGCATCTTTTGGTGCGTTCTTTAAGATCTTCTCTACTTTCTCGCAGTGTACTTCAATCGCAATAGCTTCTTCTAAGTTGAAAGATATTGAGTAGAAGTGCCAAAGCAGTAGGCGAGTCATGCGTTCGATGTTTTGCTGTGAGTTATCTGATTCAGAGAACGCTAGGTTTACTTCACCAAGTGCAATTGCTGTCATTCGTAGCATTGCATCGAACTTCGCTGATTGCATGCGTTCTTCGCTAGTCACTTCTTCTTGTTCGAATGTGAATAGCTCTGTCATTGCGTCTTCAGGAACAAGGCGATGGATCATTCTTAAACTAAATTCTTCTAGTTCATGACGAGGCATGGTGATTAAACAATTTAAGGTGTAGTCGCGTTGCATGGTGTTCTCTTGATTCAGCAAAAAGGTCGGACAGTTTAATGGAGAAGCGAGCTTAGAAAAAGCAGATTTTAGATAAGCCTACCTTTGTAGGCTTATCTAGATGCCGCATACCTGAAAACTAGCGGAAATGGTGAATATAAACAGCGCTACGCTTTACTATGACTGGGCGGCTGATATTGCATGGATTGGTCGTTTCTCATAAAGATATTGCTCGCGACCAAGCTACCAATACAAATAGAACCAAGGGCAAGCCAGGTCATCGCATCTGGGATCTCGTTGAACAATGGAATCGCCAATAGTGTCGCAACGGCAGGTGTCGCACTGCCAAACGCAGCAGAACGCTCAGCCCCTAAGGTATTAACCGCATATAGGTAAGTGAATGCGGCAATTAAACCCGCTCCGACACCTTGTATTGCTGAATGAATGGCAAGCTCTGCAAAAGGCCATTGAGCGAAAGGTACATCCATTAAGTGACTAGGGAGTGTTCCTGTCAGGATAAGAAGGGCTAATAACAAAGTAGAGCAGAGAGAGATAAAGCCCGCACTGACCAAAGCATTTAAGTTGGCAACGCGAGCTGAGATAGTGAAGGTTGCCCACATTAAGCTCCCGCACAGGAACAGTAAGTGGCCTTTGGTGTGCTCAAAATTGAAGCTACTCAAACTGCTCCCCAAGAACAACACAATACCAAGTAACACCAAAGCTAGGCCAACGATTCGGTGGCGGCTAAGTGGTTGCTTGAAAAAGAGCACCGCAATCCCGGTAACAAACAGAGGTAGCGTGCCGGGCACTAAAGCACTTCCGTGAGAAACTGGAACGAATTGCATCGCTGTGCCAGCAACCAGCAAATAAGGCAGGCCACTGCCGATGAACATACCTGCTAAGTAACGGTTAGGCACTGCTGTAATGGTATTACGCGCTTTCCACACCAAAGGTAATAAGACCAAGGCAGGAATAAGAAAGCGTGTGATTGCTATGTCTGCGGGCGTTAAAGCTGAATTCGCACCGCCTTTAAGAGAAAGGAAAAAGCTTGCCCAGATGAGCAGAGTGACGGTAATTGATAGATAGCCAAGATTCATAATAAACAATGAAAGTGAATGATGATTCATTATGAGGGAGAGCACCTGCCTCAAGTTGGCAAGTTTGGTTCTAACTTGATCTATCATTGAGGATTTCTGCTAACATTCCTTGGATTATTAACAAATTTAACTAATGGGTGGCTTTTGCTATGGACAGGATTGATAGGCATCTTCTCGAGTTGCTACAAAAGGACGGTAGATTGACCACGGCTGAGTTAGCGGATGAAGTCGGCTTATCCCCTTCACCTTGCGCGAGACGCATCAAAAGGCTAGAAGAAAAGGGCATTATCGACGGATATCGCGTGAGTTTATCGCGAGAGAAAGTTGGTGTGGCGATGAGTGTGTTTGTTGAGGTGAGCCTGAACAACCACCAAGAAGTGTCGATTGATAAGTTCGAAGGCGCGATTGTCGAGATGGAGGAGGTCATCAGCTGCCATGTTGTGTCTGGCGCTTATGATTATTTACTAGAGGTGGTTAGCCCGAACTTAATGGCTTATGAAGCATTTACTAGAAAACTTCAGCGGCTATCTAACGTCAAAGACATCCATACTCACCTAGCGATAAGGCAAGTAAAAGGTAATGCGCCGCTTCCGGTGTATACCGACTAACCCGATGGAAAGCTAGGTTGTTATTGGGAAGAGTGAGCTGAAAACGAAATGATTTGCTCCTTGGTTAACAAAGCGAAGATGACTGAAGATCTTTCACAAGATGCCAAACTCAAGGCAATAAAAAACGGAGCACCTAGTGAAAGGTACTCCGTATATGATAGGTGCAAAACTTAGTGATACTTAAAGTTAGAGATTGAACAATCTCCAGTTTGTGCATTAATTCTGAATGAAAAAGCATGTGAATGATAATCCACACCGTCATTCCAGATTGTTTCTCCAAATATCTTACATAGCTCTAATTCACTTACTGAACCGAACTCTTCCATGTGTTTAGCTACAGATAAAAGCTTAGCTCTTATCTCTGCAGTCCATTCCGTGTTACTCAAGCAGTTGAAAGCCATAGTTTTTTGCATATTACCTAGCCAAAATGTTTCTTGTTATTAAGTTATATGAAGATTCATGATAACAATTTTTTTGCGTTTGTAAATCTATTTTGTGATGAATCTCTCACATAATTACTTGCATTGGTTGGAAATTGAACTTTGCTGTTGATAGTTAACACATTATATTTACAATTTATTGATAAAGCTTTGATTAAGGCTGGGTTGAATACATTTTCATCAGACGCAGCTGATTTTGCAGGTAAATCTAGCGAAGCGGTTCGTTTGACTGAACGCTTTCGCGTTCATTTAATTGGCGTGCAGCATCGATCATTGTGGCTTCCTGACGATACCTAAACGATAGTTGCCTGAACTTTTCACCCAGCACGCTAATGTCTTGCGAGAGAGACTGTGAGCTCTTCACATGTGACAGTGCGCTTGCTGATTGACGAGCAAGTTTTGCTTTATCGCATTGTTGAGCCATTGCTTCCCATAGTTGAGCAAGAGAACGAGCGCCTTCTAGCTCGGTCGATACTACATAGGACTGTTTAAGAAGAACTTCGGATATATCGTAAGCGGTATTCATGTGGCTGTTGAGCTGTGTATTAAATCTTTGTTCATACTTTGCCCAAAGTTCAATGATTTGCTCTCCTGTGAAATGTTTAGACAGTAGGGTCTGTGACTCATAGGTTGAGAGAACTTGATTGAACTCTTTTGTGTATTGGTTATAACGGGTTTCAAAGGCGAGCTGACGAGCTAGCAGCGTTTGCCAACTCTCACTGTTACATTCACTGGCTATTACCACACTGGCACTCAAAGAGACGTTTGTGATCAGAACCTTAACCCAAAAACTCATGACCTTCCTCTACTTACGATGTTCTCAACATAGAGTATAGATGAGCTGATGCATGAGTTGATGTACACTGCAAATTCACTTCAAACGGATAAGCTGGTGGATTGAATGAAAAAAGCGCTGATCGCTTTACTTGTATTGTTAATTTTGGGTGGAGGAGGCGCAGCGTACTACTTCTTCATTATGAAGAAAGATCCTACGCCACCAGAAAAAGTTGAAGAGCCCGTTGCTGAAACTATTGAGCAACCTATATCTGAATTAAAGCCTGTTATGGAACTACAACCTGAGCCAGAGCAGACAGAGTTTTATGTGTTAGATAGAAAGCTCGAAGTGGTAGAACAGCCTGAGATTGATGGCTTGATAACGGACTACCTCTACAAAGGGGAAAAGGTAGAAGTACTTGAGAAACAGGGCGATTGGGCACGTATTTCCGATTACATTGTTCTGAAAGAAGGTGGCCCGCAAACAGCAGAGTGGGTTTCCATGTCTGGCTTATCGAATGATGAAGTGGTCGTTTCTGATAAGGAAAACAAAGAGATATTAGACTCTTACTTAGTTAAGTCCGACGATCTTAAGCTGTACCAAGAGAAATTTCGCAACTCAGTTGCTAAGTTGATGTCTGAAGGTGAGTGCGAACCCAGTGACTTTGAAGAGTTAGGCGGTTGGGTAAAATCGGTTCGGTATAGCGATCGCGATGTTTACTTTATCTACTGCGGTGGCTTGTCTCTTGAAAACAAAATTTATCTTGATGTAAATACCAATGAAATATTTACAGATTAAGAGAAAATCAAGTATTACTATTGAGAATGTAACCGTCGCTAGACTATAAGTTATCAATTAATTATTAAAGCCCACTCTGTAATGGAGTGGGCTTTTTCTTATTTATGAAATGAAGATTCAATCATTTTACCCTTAAAATCATATTGCTCGCTTTATAGAATAAATAAGATAGATTTATTAATAACAAATAATACTTTTACTAATATTTTGGTCTTCAATAGATTCTGTTTTTAATATTGCATTCTTATTGAAACAAGATTCGGATTAGGGTTTTCTCTTTTATTTACAGTGATTTATCATTTTTCCTGATATAAGTGAAATTAAAAATATTATTTAAAATCATATGCTTGTGTAGGTTTTACATGTATTTAACATTTCACGATTTTTGTGAAGCTAGTCAGATTTTTAGACATCAGTAGGAATTATTTTCTGTTTGTAATAATAATTTTTGATTTTGATATGTAGTGTTTAATTAAAGCAACGCGAAAGTTTAATTATCGAATAATACATTATTTTATTAACATTATTGTTATTTAATTGCTTATAAGGGATGGAACCATTAATGAAAAAACTTGCTTTAATTACAGGGTCAAAGGGCGGTATCGGATCGGCTATATCATCTAAGTTGGTCGCTGACGGATATCGTGTGATTGCGACTTATTTTACTGGAAATTATCAGTGTGCACTGGAGTGGTTCAACGAGAAACAGTTTACTGAAGATCAAGTGAGATTGTTTGAATTGGATGTCACCAACACAGAAGAGTGCGCATTGAGCTTGAGCAAGTTGTTAGAGGAAGAGGGAACCGTTGATGTTCTCGTTAATAACGCTGGCATCACCCGTGATAGCGTATTTAAAAAGATGAACGCCGAAGCGTGGAAAGAGGTTATCGAAACGAACTTAAACAGCCTGTTCAACGTGACTCAACCGCTGTTCGCACCTATGTGTGAGAAAGGAAACTGCCGCGTTATCAATATCTCGTCAGTGAATGGCCTTAAAGGGCAATTTGGACAAACTAACTACTCGGCAGCTAAAGCGGGAATGATTGGTTTCTCGAAAGCCTTGGCTGCAGAAGGCGCTCGCAGTGGCGTAACAGTGAACGTGATTGCCCCTGGCTACACTGCAACGCCAATGGTTGAGCAAATGAAGCCTGAAGTATTGGATTCAATCAAGAACCAAATCCCAATGAAACGTTTAGCAACGCCTGTGGAAATTGCCGAAGCGGTTGGTTTCCTAGCCAGTGAATCTGGTGCATACATTACAGGCGAGACTTTGTCTGTAAATGGCGGTTTGTACATGCACTAATGGCGAAACTGACAGGAATTGAATAATGGAAAAAGTATTTATTGTTGCAGCGAAACGAACACCAATCGGTTCATTTACGGGTTCATTGAAAAACGTTAGCGCGGGTGAATTAGCTGGCGTCGCAATTAAAGGGGCTCTGGATTCAGTAGATCTTCCCCTAGATGTCATTGATGAAGTGATCGTCGGTAATGTGATTTCAGCAGGGCAAGGCATGGGTGTTGCACGTCAGGCTTCTATCTACGCAGGGCTGCCTGAAGAGACTCCAGCCTATGGTGTCAACATGATCTGCGGTAGTGGTATGAAATCAGTCATGGACGCTGCAGCTCATATTAAAGCTCAAGATGCAGAAATCGTGGTTGCTGCGGGTGTGGAAGTGATGTCTCAAATCCCTTTCGTGGTTCCGCCAAGTATTCGTAACGGACACAAGATGGGCGACATTTCGATGAAAGATCTGCTTGTTGGCGATGGTCTGACGGATGCGTTCAATCATTACCACATGGGTGTGACAGCAGAGAACATTGCGAATGCATTGAATATCTCGCGTCTTGCTCAAGACAACTACGCGCTAGAAAGCCAACAAAAAGCGGTAGCTGCAATTGAAGCAGGTAAGTTTGCTGAGCAAATTGTGCCTGTTGAAGTGAAACAGCGCAGACAGACCGTCACCTTTGATACCGATGAATATCCGAAAGCGGATGCAACGTTCGAAGGTTTGCAAAAGCTTCGTCCTGCATTCGACCGTGAAGGTACTGTAACGGCGGGCAACGCTTCAGGTATCAATGACGGTGCGAGTGCAATCATCTTGGCATCAGAGAGTGCTGTATCGAAATACGGCCTGACACCACTGGTCGAGCTAACAAGCTACGCACAGTCTGGATTAGACCCAAAGATCATGGGCTTAGGTCCAGTAGAGGCCGTGTCTAAAGCGCTGGATAAAGCGGATTTAACACTCGAACAAGTTGATCTGTTTGAATTAAACGAAGCGTTTGCGGCGCAAGCGCTTGGCGTGATGTATCAGCTTTCTGAGCAGCACGATCTGCCATTAGACGCTTTTAAACCAAAAGTGAATGTTAACGGCGGCGCGATTGCCCTAGGTCATCCTCTAGGAGCGTCAGGCAACCGAATCATTGTTTCACTCATCCACGAAATGCTTGAGCAAAAGACCAGTTTTGGCGTTGCTTCACTCTGCGTCGGTGGGGGAATGGGAACCGCTATTCTGCTTAAGGGTATTGAAGGTTAACGCCGGATGTATCGTTGGCAAGCTAAACAATTTATCGCTGCAGTCTACAAGGTGCGTTAGCAAACCATCGCACCTTAACTGAAACAATATCAGTACCAATTTACTACACTATGTATTCATCAGGAGTTACTTATGTACACGGATATTTTTAAAACAATTACTGACCAAACTGAAAAGCAATTTGAACCGTACTTTAAGTTCAACAAGTTAGTTGCGAAGAACGTTCAAACAATGACAGAATTGCAAATGAATGCGATGAAGACTTATACGGACATGGGTCTTGCTCAAATGAAAGCGGTAAGTGAGATTAAAGATGTGAACAGCCTTACTGCATTCAACAGCCAACAGCTAGCAGCATTGACTCAACTGTCTCAACAGATGATGAGTGATAGCGCAAAGCTGCAAGCGGTAGCGAAAGAATTCAAAGAAGACGTTGAAACACTAACAACTGAAAACTTGAAAACAGTTACACCAGCATAAATTCAATCGCTATCGAGTTAGCGCAGTGTTTATTGTGAGGCTCGGTGGCGATTTTCCGATTATTGGAGTCATGTTATGTTTCAACACTTCTTTTCGGACTACCTTGTTAAACTTCAACAAACAAACCAGCAATGGTGGGACAACTTTGAACAAAACAAGGAAGCCGCGCAATCTCCCTTAAACCAAGCGATGCAAGAATTGAATTTTGATGATGCATCGAAAATCTTTGAGCAAGCCGCTAACCAACCCGCTGCACTCCTCCAGTTACAATCCCAATGGTGGGAGCAACAACTTAAGATCTGGCAAAATGCTGCATTGATGGGTAACACAGAGAGTGTAATCACTGAAGATCGCAGTGATAAACGCTTTATTGATGAAGCGTGGAAAAACGACCCATTTTATAGCTTTATCAAACAATCCTATTTGTTGTTTAGCAAAAGCTATACCGACACAATAAACTCAATTGACGGCATTGATGAGAAAACCAAAGAGCGTGTTGCGTTCTTCTCACGTCAAGCGATCAACGCACTTTCTCCAAGCAACTTTATTGCGACAAACCCAGAGTTGATGAAATTAACGCTTGAGCGAAATGGCGAAAACCTGATCGATGGGCTTGAGCAATTGCAGGCTGATGTTGAAGCAAGCGCTGATATCCTCAAGATCCGTATGACCAACAATAATGCATTCCGGTTGGGAGGCGATGTTGCCAATACAGAGGGGGATGTTGTTTTTCAAAGTGAATTGTTTGAACTGATTCAATACTACCCGAAAACACCTAAGGTCAATGCTACGCCATTGCTGATCGTACCGCCGTTTATTAATAAGTATTACATTCTCGATCTTCGTGAGAAGAACTCGATGGTTCGCTGGTTGCTTGAACAAGGGCACAGTGTGTTCATGATGTCTTGGCGCAATCCCGGTGAAGCACAGAAAGAGTTAGAGTTTGGTGACTATGTGACTGAAGGTGTCGCGAAAGCTGTGACCGCAATCGAAGACATTACTGGGAAAGAGCAGATCAACGCTGCAGGTTACTGTATTGGCGGTACTGTATTGGCTTCAACAGTCGCTTACTATGCCGCTAAAAGAATGAAGAAACGCATTAAAACCGCTACCTTCTTTACGACTTTATTAGATTTCTCTCAGCCGGGGGAGGTGGGCGCCTATATCAATGAAACGATCATTAACGCCATAGAAAAACAGAACGATGCTAAAGGCTTTATGGATGGTAGATCGTTGAGTGTGACGTTCAGTCTGCTGCGTGAAAACAGCTTGTACTGGAACTACTACATTGACAATTACCTAAAAGGCAGCAGTCCAATGGAGTTCGACCTTCTCTATTGGAACAGTGATAGCACCAATGTAGCTGCTAAGTGTCATAACTTCCTGCTACGAGAGTTGTACCTTGAAAACAAACTGGTGCAAGATAAGGGCGTGAAAGTGGGCGGTGTCTGGATTGACCTGAATAAGATCAAAATACCTAGTTACTTCATCTCTACTAAGGACGACCACATTGCACTTTGGCAGGGGACTTACCGCGGTGCACTGAACACGGGTGGTAACAAGACGTTTGTGTTGGGCGAGTCTGGACATATCGCAGGTATTGTTAACCATCCAGACAAAAAAAAGTATGGATTTTGGCTTAACGACAATTTAGATGATTCTGCTGACGAGTGGCTATCAAATGCAACTCACAATGAAGGTTCTTGGTGGACACACTGGAATCAATGGCTACAGGGCTTTGAAGCGGGTGAAAGGGTTGAACCGTTCAATCAAGGTTCTGAGCTGTATCCTGTGATTGGTAAGGCGCCAGGTAATTACGTAAAACAGGTCCTTCCAATTGTTAATAAAGCTAAGAGCGATACAGAAGTCACTGAGAAAGGCGCCCAACCAAACGACGCGTAGTGTTCGTATGGATACTTTACAACAATAAAAAAGCACCACAGGTAATAAAAAAGCCACTGAACCCAGTGGCTTTTTAACTCATCTCTAACGTACCAAAGGTAGGAGAAAAGTTGATTCGATTCTTAATCTATTTCTTTATCTTTACCCATAGATAAAATCCAAAGAGATACGGCTGCAACACCTACGAAGCCGGCAAGAATGATAAATGGCATAGCACTGTAACCTAGTATATGCCAAATCACGCTTTCTAAAGTACTCATTCAATTGCTCCTTATTGCCAGCCTTCAACACCGTGCATGTCTGGTAGTTTATGTGCGATACCCTTGTGGCAGTCTACACATGTCTTCTCACCAGAAGCCAGCGCTGTTGAGTGTTGTTTCGCGCTACGAGGACTCTGCTCAGAGAAATCCATGTAATCGAACTGGTGACAGTTACGACACTCAAGTGAATCGTTCTTCTTCAATCGAGCCCATTCTCGTTCCGCTAAGTGATGACGGCGCTCTTTGAATTTCTCAGGCGTGTCAATCGTCTTAGCAATAAAGTGAGCGTACAGCTCTTTTGATGCTTGAACCTTACGAACAATTTTATCAGTCCATTCATGTGGTACGTGACAGTCTGAACAGATTGCACGAACACCAGAACGGTTTGAGTAGTGAATTGTCTCTTGGATCTCTTCAACGATAGGTGCGTGACAGCCAGAACAGAATTCTTCTGTGTTGGTTGCTTCCATACCTGTGTTAAATGCACCCCAGAACAAAAGACCGCCAGAGAACCCCAAGAAAAGTACAAGGCCAACGGCTGCTTTACTGGGAGTTGTCAGTCTTTTCCAAAACGCTTTTAGTAATTTCATATAATCGCCTCTCTACAATACGGCTAAGATTAGCGTAGTGAGTCAACAGGTTTGAATTCGTTCTCTACTAATGGTTTCGCACTAGCTTGTGGAACGTGACACTGCAGACAGAAGTAACGACGAGGTGAAACGTCAGCAAGTACTGCATCTTCACGGTTCATGTAGTGGGTAACACTAATTTTTGTTGCACCCATCTCTTTCGCATTTTTCCAGCTATGGCAAGACAGACATTTGTTCGCGTTTAGAGACACTTCGTAGCTACGGATATTGTGTGGTATCAATGGTGGTTGGTATACGTAATCGCTTTCAAGTACTTGGTCGCGAGGGTACTTTTTGAAGTCGTCTGCTGCACGCGTTGCTTCAAGCTCACTTGCACCACGTAAAGACTCTACGCCACCAATGCCGCCAGGGTTATCCAGCTCAGCTTGAGCCACGCCAGCTAACAAAAGACCGGCTGTTAGTAGGGCAGTAATCAGTTTTTTCATGTTAATTTCTCCGCCTAAAGGCTAATTCTTTGAGAGGACTACTTTCTCTAAATGGTGAAAAAGTAGCCGCAACATTAATGCTTAAGATCGTTTCTCTAAGCCTAGGGCTTAAGCAACTTTAGTGATCTTAACTGGACACTTCTTGTAGTCCGTCTGTTTAGACAGAGGATCCGTTGCATCCAAGATCAACTTGTTGATCAGAATTCTTGCATCAAAGAACGGTACGAATACCAAGCCTTGTGGTGGACGGTTACGGCCGCGAGTTTCAACACGTACACGAACTTCACCACGTTTGTTTTCGATAAGAACTTCATCACCACGGCGTAGGCCACGAGCTTTAGCATCAGCAGGGTGCATGTAACACAGTGCATCTGGCACAGCTTTGTAAAGTTCTGGCACACGACGAGTCATAGTACCGGTGTGCCAGTGCTCAAGAACACGGCCTGTACATAGCCACATATCGTACTCTTCGCTTGGCACTTCTGGTGGCGCTTCGTACGGAGCATTGATAATCAGTGCTTTACCGTCTGGCTTACCATAGAAATCCCAACCAGAGCCTGCTTTCGCATATGGATCTGAACCTTCTTTAAAGCGCCATTGAGTTTCTTTACCATCAACAACTGGCCAGCGTAGACCACGAACTTGGTGGTAGCGATCGTATGGTGCTAAATCGTGACCGTGGCCGCGACCGAAGGCTGCGTATTCTTCGAATAGACCTTTCTGTACGTAGAAACCTTGTGCTTGCGCGTCGTCGTTAAGCTCTTGAGCTTCAGACAGAGGGAATGCATCAACATTGCCGTTTCTGTAAAGCACGTCGTACATAGTCTTGCCACGTAGTTCAGGTGCTTTAGCTAGAAGCTCTTCCCCCCAAACTTCTTCAATAGTGAAGCGCTTAGAGAACTCCATGATTTGCCATAGGTCAGACTTCGCTTCACCTACAGTTTTCACTTGTTGGTACCAAGCTTGTGTACGACGCTCTGCGTTACCGTAAGCACCTTCTTTCTCGATCCACATTGCTGTTGGAAGGATAAGGTCAGCGGCTTGCGCTGTTGCTGTTGGGTACGGGTCAGAACATACGATGAAGTTGTCTGGGTTACGGTAACCAGGTAGACGTTCAGTGTTGATGTTTGGACCAGCTTGCATGTTGTTGTTACACATTACCCAGTAAGCGTTGATCGTACCGTCTTTTAGTGCACGGTCTTGAGCAACAGCGTGTTTACCGGGCTTAGGTGGGATAGTGCCTTCTGGAAGCTTCCAGATTTCTTCTGCAATCTTACGGTGTTTAGGGTTCGCAACTACCATATCTGCTGGTAGACGGTGAGAGAACGTACCAACTTCACGAGCTGTACCACAAGCAGATGGTTGGCCAGTTAGTGAGAATGGACTGTTACCTGGAGTAGAAATCTTACCTGTTAGAAGGTGGATGTTGTACACAAGGCTGTTCATCCATACACCACGAGTATGTTGGTTCATACCCATTGTCCATAGAGACATTACTTTGATGTTTGGATCCGCGTATTGCTTAGCAAGCTTAATCAGGTTCTCTTCAGATACGCCTGACATTTCAGATGCTTTCTCTACTGTGTACTCTGCAACTGCTGCTTTGTATTCTTCGAAAGTGATTGCAGTCATTGCACCTGAGTTAGGGTTTGCTGCTGCTTTCTGCAGTGGATCGTCATCACGAAGGCCGTAACCGATGTCAGTTGTTGCCTGTTTGAAGTGCGTGTGCTTGTTCACGAAGTCCCAGTTAACCGCATCGTTTTGAATGATGTAGTTTGCAATGAAGTTTGCAATCGCAAGGTCAGACTGAGGGTTGAAGATGTAACCAGTGTCTGCAAGCTCAAAAGAACGGTGGTAGTAAGTAGACAGTACGTTTACTTGAACGTGTGGGTGGCTTAGACGACGGTCTGTAATACGAGTCCATAGTACTGGGTGCATTTCTGCCATGTTTGAACCCCACAGTACAAATGCGTCTGTGTGTTCGAAGTCATCGTAACAACCCATTGGCTCATCGATACCGAAGGTACGCATGAATGCACCTACCGCAGAAGCCATACAGTGACGAGCGTTTGGATCGATGTTGTTTGAACGGAAACCCGCTTTCATCATCTTAACGGCTGCGTAGCCTTCCATTACTGTCCACTGACCAGAACCGAACATACCAACACCTGTTGGACCGTTCTTCTTAAGAGATGCTTTCCATTTCTCAGCCATCACGTCGAACGCTTTGTCCCAAGATACTGGCGCGAAATCACCATCTTTATGGAACTCACCATCTTTCATACGAAGAAGAGGTTGCTCAAGACGGTCTTTACCGTACATAATTTTCGAAAGGAAGTAGCCTTTGATACAATTAAGGCCTTTGTTTACAGGTGCTTCTGGGTCGCCTTGAGTCGCAACCACTTTGCCGTTTTGAGTACCTACTAGTACCGAACAGCCCGTACCACAAAAACGACAAGGCGCTTTATCCCACGTGATTTTTGTTTGATCTGAGCTAGCAATCAGGTTGGTTGCTGTTGCTGGTAGTGTTACACCTGCAACGGCTGCCGCTGATGCAGCTGCGTTTGCTTTCACAAACGCACGTCTTGTCATTTTCATACTTCACCCTCGAGTTGAGAATTGTTGCTTCCAGTTTCTAAATCCGTTTCGTCTAGTCCAGTCTCGATTTGGTGATAAACCAAAGCTGTACCTAAAACGTTCTTAATGTTGTTTATTGCTTCGATGGTGTCCGTTACAAAACCTTGGTTTTCGGTTTCTAGGACCACGATGATTTTGCCTTCAGGGCTATCTCCGTAGATTTCAGCGTTATCGAATTGCTCGATCTCTGCTTTGATCTCATTGAGATGCTCTGGGCTCACATGCACGACTAAACTTGATATATGCACTTCATTTAGTGCCATAAATTGCTCTCGTTATTTTTTATTTATGCATTACTCACAAGAACAGCTGAGGTAGGGCAAACTGCTACGCAGGCTCCACAACCGCTACACTCATCTAACTCGATTTTTGGTAGAGCAACACTGCCTGCTCTGAGTTGAAATTGAATGGCCATAGGTTCACACATGTCACCACAGCTTCGGCATTCAACATTTTGCTGTGCTAAACACTTATCAGAGATTTGTGCTTTAGCTTGCCAAGGCTCTCCTTGCTTTGGCTTAAAAATGGGTTCGGGACAAACATCTGCACATTGATAGCAGAACGTACATTCATCAATTGAAAAATCGACAGTAGGAAATCCACCGTCGCCTACAATGATTACCTTAGTCTCACAACTCTCGATGCATTTTCCGCAGCGAGTGCAATCATCTACAAAGCTCTCTAGGTTATGAATCCAAGGCAAACGAATTTGGCTTGAATCGACTTTATTCCTAGAAAACAGACGACGTTTTGACAGGTCTACCACTAAAAACCCCTAGATGTTGCTACGATGTTGTAATTGTCGGTCATTATTTCATTAATATCTTGTAATTTGTCATCACAAGTAGTGTAGATTTAGAAACAATTGTATAAATACCCCCTAAGGGCTAATTGGGGGTATATATTGTCATAGATCAATAAATTACGAGGCGAGTGATCACATATTGAATGGAGCTATGATTTTTGATGTGTGACAATACGAGCCTAATAGCAAGTCATTTATCAATAGGAAGTCACCTTTGCTTATAAAACCAGTCTCATCTGTTACGAGTACAATAGCTAAGTCATTACTCTCTATACTGCTGTTGTCGGTTGCTACTACTGGCTTTGCTATCTTTACTCTAGCTTCAAGCTTGAACGATGCTGAGGCCGTCAACGTAGCCGGCTCGATGCGTATGCAAAGCTATCGTTTAGCCCATGATATTCAAATAGAATCTGTTGATTTCGATTCTCATATCCGTGAGTTTGAAAGTTCACTTTATTCGCCTTCGATGACTAAATTGGTGAGTTGGGATGTACCGACGGATATCACAGAAGACTACTATCTAATTATTGGCCGTTGGCATGAATTGAAACGCGTTCTGAATAGTGAAGACCGTAAACACTATCTCGTGTTGGTTGAAAATTTCGTAACTGAGATCGATGGATTTGTTTTTAAACTGCAAGAATTCTCAGAAGACAAATTGATTAAACTGGCGTGGGCTGGTGGTATCGGTTTGGGCGGGATCCTCGTCATATCTCTTTTGGTTGTTCATTTCGTACGTAAACAAGTTGTTAAACCACTGCATGCGCTTGTTGGTGCAAGCCAAAGGATCAAAAACAGTGACTTCGAGGTCGAACTCAAGGTAACGAGTAACAACGAGATGGGTATTTTGACCAAAACCTTCAACTCGATGGCGAAAGACTTGGGTGTGCTTTATCGAAACCTAGAAGATGTGGTCGATGCGAAAACAATAGAACTACAGAATGCAAACCAATCGCTACAGGCGCTGTATTACTCTTCACAAGAGCTGACAGTCACGCGTATCGCACCTGAAAACTTTAGAGCGATATTGCAGCACCTCGTAAGCTTAGAGGGCATCGAATCTTTGCGATTAGAGATCGTCGACAATTCAGGCCGACCATTGATTATGGATGAAGGCTACGATCCATACCGAGATTATGAAAAATTTGAAATGAAGTTGGACGATAACGAGCTCATTCTCGGTTATCTATATTGCTCGTATCACCATGGTCACTCGACAAAAGCGTTGATTGAGAGCTTTATTCAACTACTCTCAAGAGCCATCTATTATAATCGTGCTCAAAAGAAGGCTGAGCAGCTTATTATTATGGAAGAGCGTGCAACCATTGCCCGAGAGCTCCATGATTCGTTAGCTCAATCACTGTCGTATTTAAAAATCCAAGTGACGTTGCTTAAACGTGTCATCGGTAAACTGCCTGAACAGCAGCATCGTGAGCAATCTGAACAAATTGCATCGGAAATCGGCAATGGCTTAGCAGAAGCCTATACTCAATTAAGAGAACTTCTCACTACATTTAGGTTATCCATCAAAGAGGGTAACTTTGGAGATGCTTTAAGCACTATGCTTGAAGAGCTCAGCGAAAGAACGGATGCAAAGATTAAACTTAATAATAATCTTTCATCTATTGTACTTGATGCACATAGTCAGGTTCACTTGCTTCAATTGATTCGTGAAGCAACAATAAATGCAATAAAACACGCCAATGCCGACTTGATAGATGTATGCTGTATCGATGAGGACGGTGAAGTATTAGTCGTGGTTAAAGATAACGGAGATGGCTTTGACTTAAGTAGTTCGAAAATGAACCACTATGGGATGAGCATTATGCAGGAGCGTGCGGCAAGACTGAATGGCGACTTAACGATTGAAGCGGCGCAAGGTGAAGGCTGTACAGTCATATTGAAATATAAAAGTTTGAAGGAAGTTAAAGTTGACGGTTTGTAAAGTAATGCTGGTTGATGATCATCCATTAATGCGTAGAGGCATAAGCCAATTACTGAGCTTTGAAGACGAATTTGAAGTGATTGCTGAAGCAAATAATGGTATAGAAGCTGTTGCGCTTGCTCATGAAGAAGAACCTGATTTGATCTTGCTTGATCTGAACATGCAGGGTATGTCTGGCTTAGATACATTGAAAGCGCTTCGTACTGACGGTTCTAGTGCTAACATCGTTATTCTAACAGTATCTGATAGCCCAGCAGACATTGAAGCGATCGTAAAAGCGGGTGCTGATGGCTACTTATTGAAAGACACTGAGCCTGATGAGCTTATTGAGTTGCTTAAGCAAGCACACGGTGGCGACAAGGCATACAGCAGCGTGGTTGCTCGTTACCTAAACGACGCGGGTAGCCGCAACGACATCTTCGACCAGTTAACCGAACGTGAAATGCAGATCTTGCAAGAAGTTGCTAAAGGTTACCGTAATAAGCAAATCGCCGATCATCTGTTTATTTCTGAATCGACAGTTAAGGTACATATGAAGAGCTTGCTGAAAAAGCTGCAAGTACCTTCTCGTACAGCAGCAACCGTTCTTTACCTAGAACGTTACGGAGAAATGAAGTAGGGCTTGTTCCTTTGAAATAACACTATTTCAAGCCGTACTGTTCAAGTCAACTCTCAATAGCTTTGAAAGTGTTGCAGAGGAATATTAAAAAAGGCGCTGAACTTATTAAGTTCAGCGCCTTTTGTTTGGGCATTATATAGCTGTATAACTATTAAAGACTTAAGCAGCCATTGGTACTAGAACAAGTGTACCGAAGATAACAGTGATAAGGCCGCAGATGACTGGTACAGATGTACGTTTTACTACTTCAAATGGGCTGATTTTACCCATGCCTGAAGTTGCTACCACTACGCCAGATACTGGAGAGATCGTACGACCTAGGTTTGATGCTTGAAGCATTGGGATAATAAGGAAAGCTGGGTTTAGGCCCATCTTCGCAGCCAGTGAAGGCGCAAGCTCAACGAATGCATAGAAAGGTGCGTTACCGGAACCTGTCGCAATGGCCGCAGCAACCGTTAGGCCTGTAAGGATCAGCATTAGTGCGATGCCGCCAGCACCTGCTGCTTCAGCAAGACCGATTAGGTTATCAATCGCACCGATAGACATTAGGCCTTGAGCAAATACACCAGCCGCAACTAACAGCATTACAACGCCTTTAAATGCGTCCGCCATACCTTGGTAACAAGAATCTAGATCTTTTAGCGTCTTTTCACCGTCGAATTTCTTCACAACGTAATCAACAAGTGCACCAACAAAAATTGAACCCACTACGATAGTGTAGATGTCTAACTTAAGACCCGGAATAGTACGGCCATTGAATAGGAAAACACCGATAATAGGTAGGAACGGAAGCGCCGCATAGAAAGCAGGCGCTGTTGTTTCAATCTCAGAAACATCAACTTTTTCCATTGGCGTGTTTTCTTTCTTATCTAGGTACTTGTTCCAGAAAAAAGCTGCAGCTGCCATTACGATAATTGCGCAGATTGACACCGGTAGCACCGTTTGAACCGCAAACACATCTAAGTCTAGCCCTGATTTTTCTGCAGCGATGACCACGTCACCAGATGTTGGAGAAAGAATGATTGCTGCTGGAGATGCACATACTGCAACCGCTGCAGGGCGAGAAATACCCATCGCTGTCATCATTGGGAATAGGGTAGCCATCAACAACACGCCAAGGCCAGTAGCAGAGCTCACCGCCAAAGACATCAGACACGCCACGATGTAAGCAGCAACAAGAAGCGCGTATGGAGATTTGATAACAGATAGTGGTTTAGAAAACTGTTTCACAACAACATTGTTTGCGCCAATGTGAGTCATGTAAGAAGCGAAACCACATAGAAGCATGATCTGCATACCTAGGCCGCCGCCACGGTATTGAAGCATGTACTTAACGAATTCTAATGAGTCGGTAATCATGTTACCTGTTGAAGCGATCTTAGCTGGTAAGACTGTGTGACCAATAAGGCCGGTAATAAGAAGAAGAGCAAGGCCGGCAGTTAACAAAACTCCGGCTGCTTTATAGCCTTTTACAATAAAGTAACCTACAGCGATGGTAACCACTAATCCGATCAAGAGTTCTAACATCGAAATCTCCACAAAGTTTAAAAAATACAAGAAACTGTTTCAGAATATGACAATGAATGTACCGAAAACTGTACTTTGGCACGAGGCATAGTTGAGGTTGATATGATCTAAGACAAACATTTTCTTCGATGTTAATTCTGGTTATAAATCATGAATAACTGCTGTTGTTTAGATGTTAATAAACAAATATTATCGATCGCTAAAATATTACTTGGATCACCTTTGTGTAGTTTTGCTGCATATGGTGACTTCCATTTATAAATAATTTGGATTCACAAGTTGTGCTGGGTAATTAATGAGAAGGTGTATTTTGACATTGAGTAGATTGAAGAAAGCTCGACGTCAGAAATGAGGCTACAAGGATTGTTTAGTTAGAGAGTGATGATATCGAGACTGTCCTAAATTCTGTGTAACTGTCTAAACTTAAGCCTTAAAGGCTAAGGA